>JANNUM010000272.1:0-3917 GCA_031395235.1 Chloroflexota bacterium | reverse complement strand
GGTGAACCTCCTCATGATCCCGGTCGGTGTCGTCATCCTCGGGCTCTGCATGAAGGTCGTGGGCATCTCACCCCCTGTGCTGATCGCGTCGATCCTCGCCCTCGTCGTCGTCGGCACCTATGCCGGGGAGCTCACGCTGCTCGGCCCGATGCTCGCGCTCCTGTTCGGTGTCATCGGATACGGGATGCGTGTCCTCGGCTTTTCGCCCGCCGCAACAGTGCTCGGAATGGTCCTCGGCGCCCTGATGGAGAACGAGCTGCGCCGGTCGCTCCTCATCTCGCACGGTAGCTGGGACATCTTCCTGACCCGACCCGCGTCGGCTGTGCTCGTCGTCCTTACGGTCGCCGTGCTCCTCTATCCGATCGGGTTGGAGCTTCTGCGGCGGTTACGCCGGCCGGCGACCGTCGTGGCTGACGGCGAGCGGTAAGACGCGCACAATCAGCTCTTGGGAGGGAATGCCGAGTGACAACACCGATTCCTCGCGCTACCACAGCCCTACTCGCGCTCACACTGATTGCCAGTGCCTGCGGAGGCAGCACACCGGCGGCTTCTCCGTCGGCGCCCGGAACCGCGGTCGCAGCCACGGCCGCGGCCACGCCGCGTGACGACTTCCCAACGCGCCCGATCACATTCGTCGTCGGCTTTGGCGCCGGTGGCGGCGCCGATGTGTTCGCTCGCGCGCTCGCCGACGCCGCGAAGACGACGCTCTCGCAGCCGGTGGTCATCGAGAACCGCGCCGGCGCCGGAGGGGCGACGGCGAACGCATACGTCGCGGGACGCCCCGCCGACGGGTACACGCTCCTCTTCGCCCACGCCGGCTCCTCGATCATCACGCCGATCATCACCAAGAACCCCACCCTCAAGTGGGACGCGTTCGAGCCGGTCGCCCGCATCCACGCGGAGGAGGAGTGGCTGATGGTGCAGCCGAACTCCCAGTTCAAGACCGTCGCCGACCTGGTGACGTTCGCGAAGGCCAACCCCAAGAAGGTCCGCGTCGCGGGATCCGCGATCGGCGGAGTCGACAGCTTCACCGTCCTGGCCTTCGAGAAGGCAGCCGGGATCGACCTCGAATACATCCCGTTCGAGGGCGGCGGACCGGCGCAGCTCGCCTTCCTGGGCGGGAACGCCGAGATCCTCGTCGGGAATGTCTCGGAGTTCTTCCAGAACATCGAGGCCAAGAAGATGACGCCGTTCGCCGTCGCGAGCGAGAAGCGCAGCGCCATCTTCCCCGACGTAAAGACGCTCAAAGAGAGCGGTTACGACGTCGTGTATGCCCAGTGGCGAAGCGTCCTCGTGCCGAAGGGCACACCCGCCAACCGGATCACGCTTCTCGCCGACGCCTTCCAGAAGGCCATGGCCGCGGAGTCATGGAAGACCTTCAACAAGAACACGAAGGCGGTCGACCTCTACGCGGGTCCCGCGGAGTTCCGCACGTTCCTGCGGAGCGAGGAGGAACGATTCACCAAGATCATCACCGAGCTCGGGCTCTAAATGGCCCAGGCTGACGAACGTCTGGCACGTGGGCGGGCGGTGCGCGAGCGTATCCACGGCGCGGGCAGCCCGCCCGGAACGCCGGCAACGACCGAGCTCGCGCCGTACTTCTCGCAGTGGATCTACGAGAGCGTGTTCGGCGACCTGTACGGGCGGGAGACGCTCGACCTCAAGACACGCGTCCTCGTGACACTCGTTGCCCTCTCCGTCCAAGGCCGGGGCGCGCAACTTCGGGGATACGTGAAAGGAGCGCGGCGCCTCGGTTGGACGCGCGAGGAGATCGTCGAAGCGATCGTGCAATTGGCGCCCTACCAGGGCGTGCCGCTGACGCACGACGCCCTCGCCGTCGCGAAGGAGGTGTTCGACGGCGAGAAGGAGAAGTAACTAGAGGTCGCCGGCTCGCGTTCAGCGCTTCAGCGGCCAGTAGACCTCGGTCCGGACCTTGTCGCGCGGCGTCGTCGCCGGGTCGTCGACGTACGACTCCCATGGACCTTCGCCCGCGCGGTGGCGCTCCTGGCCTAGCCACTCCTCGATGCGCCGATACTCCCGCGAGAGCGTCTCGTATGGCCCGATGTGGATCGTCTTCGCCGCGCGGCCGCCGGGAAGCGTCGTGACTCGCGCGCCGCTCGCTGCGGTCAACGTTCCGGTGAACGGGATGCCAGCCTCGGTGTCGAAGGCAGCCGGATCGCTGTTGTAGTAGCGGGCGAACGGTGGACCCGACGCCGTCGCCCCCTGCGCAACGATCGCCGTGCGGAGCTTCGGAAAGAGCTCCATGAAGAATGCGCCGAGCCCGCTCTGCGGCATCAGGCGGCGCACCGTCAGCGCGCGCCGCGGCTGCAGCTCGACGATCTCGATCGGCGCGTCCATCAGACCCGTGGGAAATCTCCGTGCTCACGTAGATAGGCCACGACGCCACCTGCGGACAGGATGGCCTGCGCGAAGGACGCGAGCGGTCGGACCGCCGCTGCGCCGCCGGGCGCGCGCATCAGGCCGGCCGGGATGTCGAGGGTGACCTCGTCGCCGTCGCGGACGATATCCACGGCGTCCGCCGACTCGATGGCCGGGATGCCGAGATTGATGCAGTTGCGGAAGAAGATGCGCGCGAAGCTCTTCGCGACGACGGCGCCGACGCCGAGCTTCTTCAGCGCCGCCACCGCGTACTCGCGCGACGAGCCGCAGCCGAAGTTCTCGCCGCCGACGAGGATGTCGCCCGGCCGGACCTCGTTCGCGAATCCCGGGCGCGCGTCGCAGAACGCATACCTATGGAACTTGTCCTGGCCGACCATGAACGGCGCGTAGCGGCCGGGCACCATCTGGTCGGTGTCGAGGTCGTCGCCAAAGACCCACGCGCGCGCCATCAGTCGTCCTGCTCGATCTCGCGGCTACGCCGCGGAGACACGCTCATGGCTGATGGATTCGCTCGTCGCGCACGCTCGCTGCGCTCGCTGAACGGGGGCCCCTCCCCCCGAGCCGCTCCTCGCTCAGTCAATCATCTATCTCCATCGCGGGCCCGCTGCGCGCGCTCGCCATGACAAGCTCGCGCGATCGGTCGCCCGAGCGCGAGGAGGCTGCACCCCGCTCCGGCCGCTCACCCCTACGCCGCGCGACGAGCGCGTCGAACTCCTCGTCGGTCGCCTCGAGGTACGGTCGCGGATCGTCGATGGCTCCGGTGAGCGCGGCGACGGCCGCCACATAGGGCGACCCGATGTAGATCGACGCGTCCGGCGAGCCCATGCGTCCTTTGTAGTTGCGGTTCGCGGTCGAGAGGCAGATCTCCTGCGCGGCCAGCACGCCGCCGGTGCGTCCGAGACACGGGCCGCAGCCGGAGGAGCCGATGATCGCGCCGGCCGCCGAGAGCGCCTGCATCGTGCCGTCCTGCATCGCCAGTTCGTACTGCCGACGGGACGACGGGACGACCTCGAGGCGCACGTGCGGGGCGATGCGGCGGCCGCGCAACACGCGGGCGGCCTGCTGCATGTCGACGAGCCGGCCGTTCGTGCACGAGCCAAGGAAAACGATGTCGACCGGTTGCCCGATCGCGGCCGAGACGTCGACGACCTGGTCGACGCGCGGCGGCACCGCGATCTGCGGCTCGAGCGCCGTGAGATCGATCGTCACCTCGCGCAAATACCGCGCGCCCGGATCGGGACGCAGCCAGGCCGGCGCTTCGGGCGTGCCGACGACGATGCCGGCCTTCGCGCCCATCTCGGTCGTCATGCCCGCGAGCGTGATGCGGTCGCCCTGTGGCAGATCGCCCACACCGTGGAACTCGACGCACGCGTAGCGCGCGCCGTCGGTGCCGATCTCGCGAACGACGCGCATGATCGCGTCCTTCATCGTGACGCCCTTGCGCAGGCGACCGGTGAAGTCGACCTTTATGGATTCGGGCACGCGCAGCCAGGTCCGGCCGAGAGCGAGCGCCACTG
>JANNUM010000199.1:0-1692 GCA_031395235.1 Chloroflexota bacterium | reverse complement strand
TCGCGAAGGCGGTATCGACCGTCGGGACGGCGGTGATGTCGAGGAGGACCACGCTGGCGCCCGTGGCGGTGATCCGGTCCAGGAGCGCCTCGGTCATTTGCTGTGCTCGCGCGCTGTCCACGGTGCCGACGATCGGAAGTGCGAGGATCCCCTCCCACACCTGGATGACCGGGGTCTGCAGCTCGCTGATCGTCTTCCGCTGATCCTCCATATTGTCGACCATCTGGGCGCGGGTCTGTTCCACGGGGTCCTTCACGCTGATCCTCCTTGCTGATCGCTCCGCTGTGCCGCTGGGATGAAGACGCGGAACGTGCTGCCCGCGCCCGGCTCGCTCTGGACCTCGAGACGCGCGCTGAGCGCCGCAACGAGCATCCGCACAAGCGTCAATCCGAGGCCGACTCCGTCGCGGGCCATGGTCGCTGCCCGAGGTCCACGATAGAACTTGTCGAAGATCTGCGTTCGGACCTCGGGTGCCATGCCGACGCCGGTGTCACTCACCGCGACGATGACCGCGACGTCGTCGGCAGCGACGGTCACTACGACCTGCCCTCCTTGCGGCGTATAGCGGATCGCGTTGGACAGGAGATTGCCGAAGATGCTGAGCATTGCGTCGCGCTCGGCGAGCACCATGATGTCGCTCGCGGGCGAAGCGTATTGCATGGCGATCTGTTTCTGCGACGCTGCGGCGCGCGCCCATTCGACCGCCATATCAAGCGTCTCGCTGAGCGCGAGGGGCGCGATGATGAGCGGCGCCGTCGTATCGCTCGTCGCTGCGGCGAGATCGTCCGTCATGCGGACCATGCGTTGGACCGCGCCCGCGAGCCGTCGGTGCAGCGGTTCGACCATGTCGGTCCGACCGCTCGCGTAGTAGCGGTCGGCCATTTGCAGGGCTGCCTGCATCGCGGTCAGCGGCGTGCGCATCTCGTGCACGACGAAGCCGAGCACCGACGTCTTCTCCCGCTCGAGCTCTTCTGCGGCGTGCGCGCGTTGTTGCGCGAGCGCGGTCTCCGTCTCGGCGAGACGCGTCCGTTCGCCGAGCCGGAGCTCGAGATAGTGCCGATGCTGCACGCCGTACGTGATCATCACCTCGAGAAGGAACTGGTGGGCATCGTTCTGTGCGCGGATGCGCTTGGGAAATGACAGGTCGGCGACGAGCCTGTCGAGGCTCTCGACGTGCAGCGCCAATATGTCCTCTGGGCCGAGGTCCTCAGTGACGAAGAGTTGGCTCAAGAGCGAGGCGCGATACAGGGCGTCTTCGCTGCGGCTGCGAAGGTACTCAGCAAGCACGTCCGGGTACTGGCTTGCGCTCGTGCCGATCAGCCTCTGCGTCTTGGTTCGAAGCGTGATCGTTGCACCCCCCGATTGGCCCGTCATACGCGACTGAGTTTACGTCTTCGATCATCGACCGCGCGTCTGCAAAGACACGCGCTCGCGAGCCGACTTCTCTAGCTGCAACGGCACGACCTGGACGGAGCGATCGAGCAGGATCGCCTCGGGCTCGAGGGTTAAGTCTCCACCTCCGGAACCAAGCACAATCTGCGCGAGAGCAGCGGTCGCGTTCTTCCCGCGACCTTGGCGTGGCGACGGACCTAAACTCTTGCGAGATGGCCGTCACTGATTCCCGTCGTCGTGTCGAAGCGGATCGCCGCGTGTTCCTCGAATACGCGACGGCCTGCCCGTTCTGCAAGGCCA
>JANNUM010000184.1:0-3065 GCA_031395235.1 Chloroflexota bacterium | reverse complement strand
CGAGCTCCTCGTGCGTGCCGCAGCGATCCCGCATGCGGACGCGCTGCGCGATCTCGTCGCGCTGTACGAGAGGTCGTGGTTCGGTCTCCGCGATCCGGGCGCGGACGAGGCGCGCCGCGCGCGCAGCCTCGCCATGCGGGTGGCCGGATGAGGCGCGTCAACCCGCTGTACCTCCTCGCGTCATTCCTCGCGATCGCGACGATCGTGTTCGCGTTCGCGACGGTCGGCGCCGCTCCGACGACCTCGGGGCGGACCGGTTCCGTGTACGACGACGGCGCCGGTGGCGCGGCCGCGCTGCGCCGCTATCTCGAGGCGATGGGCGCGACCACGACGACGATCCAGGGCGACCGGTTCGTCCCCGACGTTTCGACGGCGTCGGTCCTCTTCATCCTTGGCGCGACGGAGGCCATCACGCCGACGGACGCGGAGAACGTGAAGAGGTTCGTCTCCGCGGGCGGCACCGCGGTCGTCGCGACGGACCTCGGGCTCCTCGAGCGGCCGCTCCTCGACGCGTTCGGCGTCAGCATCACCGGCATCGCGCTCCCAGGCACGCATCCGCTCGCGAACGCCGCCTTCGCCGATCCGCCGGCGCGCGCGCTCGCGGTCGATCGCGCCGGCTCGCTGTCGCTCGGCCCGAAGGCGCTGGCGCTCGCGTCGGATGGACGCACCTCGATTGCGGCCGCCGTCCGCGAGGGCCGCGGCACGTTCTACGTCGTCGCGAGCCTTGGCCCGTTCCTGGCGGCGGGGCTTGGACAGGCCGACAACGCGCGCGTCGCCCTCGCGTTGGCGCACGACGCGGTCGCGCAGGGCGGCACGGTCGCGTTCGACGAATACCACCACGGGTTCCACCCCACCGCCGACGTCCTCGTGCTCATGCAGAGCACCTGGCCTGGACGTGCTCTCGTGTTCGCCGTGGCCGTCGGCTTCCTCTATCTCGTCCTCTCGGGTCGCCGGCTCGGCCCGCCTGTGCCACTCGAGGGGCGCCCCGCGCGCTCGAGCCTCGAATACATCCGCGGGTTCGCGGGACTGGTGCGTCGGTCGGGCCACGGCGAGATCGCGCGGCGTCGGTTGCGCCGCGATCTGCGTGGCGGGCTGGCCCGGGCGCTCGGTCTCGATCCGGGCATGCCGTTCGACCGCATCCTTGCGACGCTCGCGGCGGCGGACCGCCAGCGCGCCGCGGAGGCGCGCGCGGTCGATGACGCGCTGGGCGGTCGCTTGCGCGAGGACCAGCTGCTCCGTACCGTCGCGCAGATAGAACGGCTCGTGAAGCGGTGAGCGGGCGCGCGCGCGAGGTCGCGGAGCGCTTCCACCGCGATGTGCACCGCATCATCGTGGGCCAGGACGAGACCGTCCGGCTCGCCTTCATCGCGCTAGTTCTCGGCGGGCATCTGCTCATCGAGGGCGTGCCGGGCACGGCGAAGACCCTCCTCGCGCGCACGATCGCGCGGCTCATCGGCGGCACGTTCAAGCGGATCCAGTTCACGCCTGACCTGATGCCGAGCGACATCGTCGGCACGTCCATCTACGAGATCACGACGAGCAACTTCCGCATCAAGGAAGGTCCGATCTTCGCGAACGTGGTCCTGGCGGACGAGGTGAACCGCGCGCCCGCGAAGGCGCAGGCCGCCCTCCTCGAAGCGATGGAGGAGAAGCAGGTCACGCTCGAGGGCGACTCGCGCATGCTCCCGCGCCCGTTCCTCGTGATCGCGACGCAGAACCCGGTCGAGTACGAGGGGACGTATCCGCTGCCCGAGGCCGAGCTCGACCGCTTCCTCTTCAAGGCGATCATGCGGTACCCCGAGTCGTTGGAGGAGCAGGCGATCCTCCGCGCGCACGACAAAGGTCAGCCGCTCGCGGACGTCGACAAGCTCGAGCCGTTCGCGAAGAACCTGCTGGAGGAGTGTGCGGCCGAGGTCGGGTCGGTGACGGTCGAGGACTCCGTGCTGCAGTACGTGGTGCGCATCGTCGAGGAGTCGCGGAAGTCGACCGACCTGCTGCTCGGGGCGAGCCCGCGCGCGGGCGTGCATCTGTTGCGCGCAGCGAAGACCGCCGCCGCGATCGAGGGCCGTGACTTCGTGACGCCCGACGACGTGAAGTCGCTCGCCATCCCAACGCTGCGGCACCGCCTCGTGCTGCGCGCCGAGGCCGAGATCGAGGGTCTCGACGCCGATGCGGTGTGCCGGCGCGTGCTCGCGCGCCTCGACGTCCCACGCTGAGTCGCGTCCCGTTGCCGCGCCCGCGGCTGCTCGCGTTGATACTCGCCGCCGCGGTGCCGCTCGCGCTCGGCGGCATCTCCGACGCGTTCGTGGCACTTGGCGCCCTGGTCATCGCGCTCGCCACGGGGCTCGCGATCGTCGACCACCGCGCGACGCCCGCGCCCGCTCGCATTCCGGTCGAGCGCGTGGCCGATCCCCAGCTGTCGATCGGTGTACCCAACCGCGTGACGCTGCGCGTCACGAATCCGTTCGCGCAGCCGCTGCGTCTGGTGCTCGCCGACTCGGTGCCGGTCTCGTTCGACGTCGATCGGCGGCGCTCGCCACTCACGGTCGCGCCGCAGGGCGCGGGCGAGATCGCCTACGCCGCGCGACCGCATCACCGCGGCACGTTCTCGTTCGGCGACATCCACCTCCGGTCGCGCGGTCCGCTCGTCCTCATCGAGCGCCAGGGCCGTATCGCCGCGACGGCGCCCGCGAACGTGTACCCCGATCTGCATGAGGTGCGCCGCTACGAGGTGACACTGCGCCGTGGTCTGGCATACGACGCGGGTCAGCGCCGCGCGCGGATCCCCGGAGCAGGCACGGTGTTCGAACGGCTGCGCGAGTACCTGCCCGACGACGATCCCCGTTCGATCTCGTGGACGGCGACCGCGCGGCGCGGCCGGCCGATCAGCGTCGAGTACGAGACCGAGCGGCAGCAGCGCATCCTCATCCTTCTCGATGCGGGCCGAATGATGTCGAGCACGCTCGCCGGACTCACGAAGCTGGACCACGCGGTGAACACCGCGCTGATGCTCAGTTACGTCGCCACCGCGAAGGGCGACGAGGTCGGGCTGCTCGGCTTCGCCG
>JANNUM010000173.1:0-6404 GCA_031395235.1 Chloroflexota bacterium | reverse complement strand
GAACGTCGCGGGGCGAAAGCCCGGCGCCACGCGTGACGAGGAGTTCGCGGCGAAAGCCGACGTCGCTGGCGTTCGCGCGCGTTGGGAAGACGTTCGGCGCGGCATCGTCGAGGTGCTCGACAACCTGCCGCCGGGTCGTCTCGATCATGACCTGCCGGGTCCGGTAGCCATCCGGTCGGTTCAGGCCATGATCGTCCACGCCATCGCGCATGCGGCCGAGCACGCGGGACAGGCCGAGCTGACGCGCGATCTCGCGAAGCTGCGCGACTAGCTAGCGCTGCGGCGAGCGGGTCAGGAGACAGGGGGCGCATCGCGAACGAGAGTTGAGCCCGCGGCATGAAGCGCGCGAAGCGGATAGCGGTCCGAGCGGGCGAGTTTCGAGAGAGCGATGCGCCCGCTGGCTCCACCCCTAGGCGGTCGTCGGCGGCGCTCCGCGGTCACGACCGCCGCGCCGACCGCGACGTCGGCGCTTCTTCTTGGCGCCGCCCTCCTGCACGGGCGTCGGCCGCTCCTGCCGCAGGACCTCGTCGCCGCCGTACGAGCCAACGCCGCGCGTGTGTGCCGGGACCGGTTTGAAGGTCACGCCGAGCTCCTCGGCCGTGTACTCCGCCCGACCGCCGTCCATCAGGCCGACGACGATCGACTCCTTCACCACATTGACGCCCTGCGTCGTCGCGCAGCCGGACGTGCCGCAGGATCCGCTGACGCACGCGGGGATGTGGAACGTCTCGCCGAGCTTCGGGAGCTTGCCCTTCACCTCTTGATAGGTCTCGAGCTCGTAGATGAGGCAACACTTGAGGCGGCCGCACACGCCCGTGAGCTTCGACTGATTGAGTGGAAGGTCCTGCTCCTTGGCCATGCGGATCGAGATGTTCGAGAACTTGTCGAGCCAACTCGAGCAGCACAGCTCACGACCGCAGGTGCCGACACCCGTCATCACCTTCGTCTCGTCGCGTGCGCCGAGGCGGCGGAGCTCGACGCGAGTACCAAAGTGCGCGGCGAAGGCGTCGCCGAGCTCGCCTAGGTCGGCGTCGGCAGGAGCGTGCCCGGACGGATCGGTCGAATAGAAGATGGTGAGCGCGGATCCGTCGAACTGCCAGTCCGTGCCGAGGATCTTGATCGGCAGATTTCTGGAGCGTGCCATCTCGCCGGCCACCAGGGCCGCGTCGGCGTCCATGCGCTCGCGCTTGTTGATCTCGAGCACGTCGGCGACCGATGCCTTGCGCATGACCGAACCGATCGGCGGGTCGATCTGCACCAGGGGCGAGTCGGTCGGCAGGATCTGCACCCGAGCGGCGTCCACGCCGAGCTCGGTCCGCACGATGATCCAGTCGTTGACGCGGTAATCGGCCACGGCTCCCGGGTCGAAGAAGTACATGCGCCCGGCCTTCATGAAGCGAGCGCCGACGACGGTACGCATCAGGCAGCCTCCACGAACGTCCCGTCGTACGGGAGCTTCAGCATGAAGAGCTCGAGCAGCATGCGCGCGCTGACGGTCGTCTCGACGACGTCGCGCCGCCATCGCTCCATGCGTTGCGCGAGGTCGACCAGGTCGCGCGTCGTCACTTTCGCGGCGAGACGGCGGCTCTCCTCTTCGCGATCGGGGCGCATCGCGCGATCGGCGACGCCGGTCGCCGCGACGGCGGCGTCGCGGACGAGCTCGCTCCAATTCACCAGGCGCGACTCGATCAGCTCGCTTCGCTTCTGCGTGTCGCGCTCGTCCGCCAGCGCCGCGGCCCACGCGAAGCGCTCCGTCAGCTTGCTGCCGACGAGGCCATAGAACTCGGCCTCGAACAGCGTGCGTGACGCGCGCGCTCTTTCGTCGGTCGCGAGTGTGAAGGCGATGCCCGGCTTGCCGGCCGCAGGTGCGGCGAAGCGCGCCGCGCTCAGGCCGAACCGCGCGACGAGCGCGTGCTCGATCTCCAGCCGCGCGACAGAACGGAAGGGCAGAGGCTGCAGGCGCGAGCGGATCGTCTCGAGCAGGCGCGACGGTGTCGGCGTGATCAGCAGGAGGACCGCGTGCGATGGCGGCTCCTCGAGGGTCTTGAGCAGCGCGACCTCGGCGTGCTCGGAAAGATCGGCCGCGTCGTCGATGATGACGATCCGCTTCCGCCCCTCGAGCGGCCGCAGCGCGAGGTCCTGCTGCATCTCCCGGATCTGCTCGATGGTGATGTTCTTGCGGTCATCTCGCTTGGCTTGATCCACGAGGCGGGTGATCTCGCGGACGTCCGGATGCAGTCCGCGCTCGATCTTCCGGCAGGCGATGCAAGCGCCGCATCCGCCTGGCACGACCGGCTCGGTCGCGCAGTTCAGCGTCTGCGCCAACCGCAGGGCCAGCGTGTGCTTCCCGATCGACCGCGGACCGCTGAGTTCGTATCCATGGGCCACGTCGCCGCGGGCCGCTCGCTCGCCAAGCCTGGCGAGCAGGCGACGCTGCCCGATCACATCTCGCACGGGACGCGAGGATTGTATGGGGCCGGGCTAGGCGATGGCCTCGACGATGCGGCGCACCTGCGCCGGCAGATTTGGAGCGATGCGGTAATAGCTCCAGATGCCTTGCCGGGTCGCCTCCACCAGGCCGGCCTCGCGCAGCTTTGCCATGTGGTGCGAGATCGTCGGCTGCGACAGATCGAAGGTCGCGGTGAAGTCGCAGACGCATACCGGCTCCTTGGCCGCGCGGAGGCAGAGGATGATCTGCACGCGTGTCGGATCGGCCAGCGCCTTCAGCACGTCCGCGATCTCGGCGGCGCGGGAGGCCGGGACCTCGAGATCGACGGTGCAGCACACGCCGCGCTCGCGTTCGGGAAGGACGTCCAGCTTCGTCATGCGCGAAGGCTACAAGACCCATTGACAAACATCAATTGGTGTCCTAGAAAATGGCCCATCGA
The DNA here is from genome assembly GCA_031395235.1 of Chloroflexota bacterium. Taxonomy (GTDB): domain Bacteria; phylum Chloroflexota; class Limnocylindria; order P2-11E; family P2-11E; genus CF-39. The sequence goes on along the minus strand of JANNUM010000173.1, from coordinate 3,516 downwards.
GACCCATCGATGGGTCGGCCGGAGGTACGGGTGAACGAGATGAAAATACGGGAGCTCGTACAGGCAAAGTACGCACAGAGTGCTCTGGAGATGGCGAAGGGATCCGGCTGCTGCGACGACAGCTGCTGCGACAGCAGCGGGTGCGGCGAAGGCTACGCGGCGGAAGAGCTCGCGAGCCTCGGGCTCGATGCGAGCGTCAGCCTCGGCTGCGGCAATCCGACACTGCTCGCGGACCTCCGGCCCGGCGAGGTCGTTCTCGACCTCGGATCGGGTGCCGGTCTCGACGTCCTGCTCTCCGCGCGGCGCGTCGCTCCTGACGGTCACGCCTACGGCGTGGACATGACCGACGAGATGCTCGATGTGGCGCGCGCCAACCAGGCGCGGTCCGGCGTCGGCAACGCCACGTTCCTCAAGGGCACCATCGAGAGCGTTCCGCTGCAGGCCGCGTCGGTGGACGTCGTGATCTCCAACTGCGTCATCAACCTCGCCGCGGACAAGGGCGCCGTACTGCGCGAGGCGTTCCGCGTCCTGCGGCCCGACGGCCGCTTCGCGGTCGCGGACATGATCGCGCTCGAGGAGCTCGCGCCCGAGGCGAAACAGCGCCTCGACCTCTGGGCCGGCTGCGTCGCGGGCACGATCTCGCTCGACGCGTACACGCGCGAGCTGTCCGGCGCCGGCTTCGATGCCATCGACATCGAGGTGACGCGCGAGGTGAAGCTCGAAGGCGTCGCGGGTCGGATCGCGAGCGCCTACATCCGCGCCCGCCGCCCGTCGCGTGTGGAGACCGCCGCAACATAAGCGGCCTCGGTCCGTTTCGCGACCGCCGGCCAGGAGAACTCGCGGAAGAGGCGCTCGCGTCCGGCGGCGCCCATACGGCGGGCGCGTTCGGGATCGCGCAGCAGCGCGAGCACCGCATCGGCGATCGCGCGCGGCTCGTTCCGCACGTGAAGCCCATCGATGCCTTCGCGCACCACCTCGCGCAGCGGCGCGATGTCACCCGCGATCACGGGTAGTCCTGCGCTCCACGCCTCGAGGTAGGTGTGACCGAACGTCTCGTGCTCTGAAGGCATCGCGAAGATCGTCGCGCGCGCGAAGGCCTCCGCCTTCTCGTCCTCCGTCGCGACCCCGCGGTCGATCCAGCGCGGGTCGCGCAGGCCGCGGTCGCGCGCGGCGTTCCACGCGGCCTGCCCGATCGTGACGAAGCGCGCGTCCGGCCGCTCCGCCCACACCAGTGGCGCCGCGGCGCGCAGCGCGTGATAGCCCTTGTAGCGCTCGCGTCGCCCGACGAAAAGGACCGTCGCCCCCTCACGCGCGACGTCGGGAAGCGCGTGCAGGTTCGGACCGACGCCGGTGACATGCACCTGCCGCGCGCCGTGCTCCCGGTACCAGCCGGCCTCCCACTCGGTCAGCGCGATGACGGCGTCGTCTCGCAGGTAGCGGCGAACGTCGGCCGCACCGACCCCGGAGAACGGCTGGCCGGGATGGATGAGCGGCGTCTCGACGAACGCGGCGCCCGCATCCCGCGCGGCGCGTTCCAGCGGGCCGGCCCATTCGCGCGCGATGGAGTGCACGACGTCCGCGCCGGTGACCGCGCGTCGGAGGTCGTCCGCGCGGACCAGCGCCGTGGGCAAGAGACCGTCGATGGCGGCTCCGACGCGGCCCCCGCGCGCGGGGATGAAGACGAAACGCGTTCCGTCAGCGCGGATCGTGACCGGCCCTGGCGGCGCGGCCAGCGCCTCACGTGGCACGCCGGGCCGCTGCCACGCTGGACGCAGCCCGACGAGGGTGACGTCATGACCGAGCGCTCGGAGCTCACGGTCCAGGGCACGCGCTTGCGCCTCGGACCCGCCGATCGTCGAGAGAAGCTTCTTCGCGATGACGACGCGCACGCAGGGAGGCTAGGCGAGCGCCTCGTCCGCTGGCAGATGCGCACCGATGGCGCGCCGATGCGCGTCCTCGACGCGGTCCATGACCAGATCCCACTCCCACCGCTCGTGCAGCTTCGCGTTGCCGGCGCGGCCCATCTGGCGTCGCAGCTCGGGGGCGTCGAGAAGGCGGGTCACGGCGCGCGCGATGTCGTCGATCTTCTGCGGGACGAGCAGGCCGTCGACGCCGTGCGCGATGACCTCGCGCAGCGGCGGGATGTCGCCGCCGATCACAGGCTTCCCGTGCAGCCACGCCTCGAGGTAGCCGATGCCGAACGTCTCATGCGCCGACGGCATCGCGTACACGTCACAGGCGTCGAGCGCCGCTGACTTCTCCTCGGCGCCCGCGCGCTCGATCTCGATGATGCGCTCGTCGGTGTACCGCGCGAACTCGTCGACCATCGCGCCGTAGAAGCCCGGCACGCCGATGAAGACAAAGCGCGCATCGCCGTAGCGCTGCCACACGAGCTCGGCAGCGTCGAGGAGATGGATGTAGCCCTTGTAGCGCTCGCGCCGCCCGACGTAGAGGATCACCGGCGCGTCGGCCGGGATCTGGTGACGCGCCCGGAACGCCGCCCCGTCGTGTGATCGCAACGCGTTCGCGCCCATGCCCGTCGTGATGACGCGAGAGGGATCGATGCCCTGCTCACCGAACCAACCGCGCTCCCAGTCAGTCATGGTCGTGATGACCGTCGCGCGCCGGTAGCGCAGGAAGTCCGCGGGCGTGTCGCCACCGTGGAACTGGCGCGGATGCGCGAGCGGCGTCAGGACGATCGGCAGGTCGAGCTCGTGCGCGACGTTGAGCGAGCTGTCGAGATACTCGCGCCCGACGTTGTGGATCAGGTCGCGGTCCTCCGCGTAGCGCTCGAGCTCCTCGACGCGCATGAGGTCCACGAGCATCGACGCGTCGGCGACGTGCCCGAGGAATCCACCGCGCGGCTTCACCTGGATGACGTCGACGCCGCGATCGTCGAAGCGCGGACGATCGTCGAAGGCCTGACCGCAGACGACGCGCACGTCGTGTCCGCGCGCGGCGAGCCGCGTCGCCCATTGATAGGCGAGGCTCTCGGAGCCACCTATGGGTGCGTAGTTGCGTTTCGTGAACAGGACCTTCATGCCGACGCGCTCCAGTGCAAAGTCGCTGCCGCGCCGCGGGTCAGGATGCGGCCGCGGACTCGTCCATGCCGATGAACTTCGCCCAGGCTCGCTCGCCGGCGCGGACGTAAGAGGAATACAGGTACGTCGGCGTGGCCGGCGGCCGCTTCGGTTGACGAAGCAGCTTCATGTGCGACTCCGCGAGCGTGCGGCCGCCCTTGCGGTGATTGCACGCGCGGCATGCCGCCACGACGTTGTCCCAGGTGTGCTGGCCGCCGCGATGACGCGGCATGACATGGTCCAGGGTCAGGTCGTTCCCACGCTTGCCGCAGTACTGGCAGGTGTGGTCGTCGCGCTGGAGGATCTCCTTGCGCGTCAGCTTCACGACCGGCCGCGGTCGCTTGATGTGATAGACGAGGCGGATGACCGACGGCGACTGCAGGTTGAGGCGCTCGCTCGTAATGACGTGACCGTTCTGCTCGATCACCGTCGCCTT
>JANNUM010000076.1:0-1942 GCA_031395235.1 Chloroflexota bacterium | reverse complement strand
CCGGCGTGCTGCGCGACGTTGCGGAGGGCCTCGCCCGCGATGCGGATGACCGCGCGCTCCACCACCGCATCGAGCTCGCGCGCCTCGCCGCTCTCCTCCATTTGTACCTGCAGACCGGTCTGCCGGCGCAGGTCGTCGACGAGGCGGCCGAGCGTGACGGGAAGATTCAGGCCACCCGTCTCGCTCTGGCGCAGTGCGGTCATGTATTGGCGCACGTCCATGAGCGTCGCGCGCGCGTCGCGCGAAGTCTTGGCGAGCTGCGGTCCGAGCAGCGCGGGATCCTTCTCGAGCGCGCGCTGGCAGCCTTCGAGCGCGAGCACCACACCGGTGAGCTCCTGCGCGAGGCCGTCGTGCAGCTCCTGCGCGATCTTGCGCCGCTCGGCCGACACGCCCTGATCGACGACATCGGTCGAGGTCGACCGCTGCAGCAGGCCGACCATGTACTCGCCGACATTGACGCTGAAGTCGGCGTCGTCCTCTGAATACGGACCCGCTGCGCGCGCCGTCACGAGCACGCCGAGCGCGCCGATCGGTGTCACGAGATAGTTCGCGCATCCTGGCGGCGCCCATGCCGGCACGGTGTTCAGCTCGGCGAGCGTTCCGCGTGCCGCGCGCTTCTCGCGCACCACAGTGGCGAGAACGGTGTCCGATTCGTCCACCGGCACCTCGAACGTCCCCTTCTCGTAGCCAGTGCCCGCGCGCAGACGCAGCCGGTGCTCGGAAAGCGCCCAGATCCCCACGGCGTCGTTTTCGAGCGCGCCCGCGAGCATCATCGTCGCGGCGTCGAGATCGCTCTGCACATCCGTGCCGAGCGTCGCGAGCCGAGAGAGCTCGAACAGCACCATCGCCTGCTTGCGGTCGTCCTCGGCTTGACGGAGGCGCGCTTCGATCTCCTGCGTCTGCTTGTTCGTGCGATAGGCCGCGTTCGCCGCGGCGAGCTCGATGCCCGCGAGCTCGGCCAGCCGCGTCAGCGTCGGAAGGTCGTCATCGCCGATCTCGCGGCCGGCGACGAACGCCGCGAGCGCGCCGGCGATCTGGTCCCGCCAGACGATCGGGGCCGCCAGGAGCGTCTGCGCCTCGCGCCCGTCGCCAAGGTGCAGCGCGCCGTTGTGGAGCTGCTCCGTCGTCCCCGTCTGCACCACGCGGAGGAGCGCTTCGCCCGCGGGGCCTTCCCAGCCGGTCTGCGGGATGTTGTGCGACACAAAGGTGGACAGGCCGGATTGTCCGGGGAGGACGATCGCGATGCCGTCGAGACGGCCGAGCGCGGCGAGGTGGGCAAGGCGCGCCGACCAGAAGTCGGCACTGGCCCTGTTGCTCAAACTTCCCCCTCCGCGCCTAGGCGATGGACGCTTCGCCCTCGATCCGGAACTCCAGTACGTTGCGCGTGCTGGACACGAGTCGCAGCTGCGGCTCGTCGATCACACGCAGGCCGCTGGCGAACTCCTGCGTCGTCATAGGAGAACGCAGCGCCACCGTGAGTGTCGCTATACCGCCGCGGAAGTCGCGGACGTACAGGGACCGTACGGTCGGCAGCGACTGGATGCGCCGTTCGACCTCGACCAGGCGGGCGAAGGAACGGACCGGCGAGAGCACCAGCTGAAGGTCCGTCGTAGGGGCGCCGGCCTCAACCCTCGCCGGAGCCATTTCGCGCCCCTCGAGGGCTCGAAGTGGTGGCGGAACCGGCTGGGCGGCGGCGGCAGCGCGCGCCGCGGCAGCACGCCGCTCGCGCTCGGCCTGGAGCTCGGCCGCGACCCTTTCGGCCGCGGCCTGCTCCGCCATCGCACTCTCGGCGGCGGCCCGCTCCTGCGCGGCGCGCTCGGCAGAGGCACGCTCGACGGCACGCTGTGCCGCCGCGCTCTCCGCCATAGCGCGCTCGGCTTCCGCGCGTCGCAGCGCGGCCGACCGTTCGGCCTCGGCGCGCTCCTGCGCCGCACGTTCTGCG
>JANNUM010000066.1:0-2542 GCA_031395235.1 Chloroflexota bacterium | reverse complement strand
GTACGCCACGTCGGTCGCGAGCAGCAGGGCGGTCGCCGCGGCCTCGGTGCGCGTGAGATTGAGCGTCAGTCCGTCGACCACCGACTTGAAGACCGCCAGGCTGCCGCTTGCCGTGTCCTCGCTATCGAACACCGCCTGTTTGTCCTCCTGCAGATCTTTGTTGTACCCGCTCGGCAGGCCTTTCATCGTGGTCAGCAGCGCCCCGAGATGCCCGAGCGCCCGCCCCGTCTTTCCGCGCACGAGTTCCAGCGGATCCGGGTTCTTCTTTTGCGGCATCATGCTGCTCCCGGTGCTCAGGGCGTCGGACAGCTCGAAGAACCCGTGCGCCTCTCCGCAGAAAATGATGAGATCCTCGGCCAGCCGGCTCAGGTGCACCATCATCAGTGCCGAGGCGTAGAGGAAAGTAGCCGCGAAATCGCGGTCCGACGATGCGTCGATACTGTTGGCGACGACGCGTGAGAAGCCGAGGTCGCGTGCCAGCGCCTCGACGTCGATGTCGTAGCTGGTGCCCGCTATCGCGCCGGACCCGAGCGGCATCGCGTCGGCTTCGGCCATGGCGGCCGCGAACCGATCGTGATCGCGCCTGAGCGATGCGACGTGTGCGAGAAAAAAATGCGCCACGAGCACCGGCTGCGCCGGCCGGAAATGTGTGAACGCCGGCATCAGGGCATCGCCGGCGGTCGACGCCTGCTTGACGAGCACCGCAATCACGCGTTCGAGCCCCCTTCGCAGCAACGGGATGCGGCGGCGAAGGTACAAGCGGAGATCGACCGACACCTGCTCGTTGCGCGATCGGCCCGTGTGCAGACGTCGGCCGGTATCTCCGAGGCGTTCCACCAGGAGCCGCTCGACGAAGCTGTGCACGTCTTCGTCCGGACCATCGATAAACGCCGCGTCCGAGCGTCCGCGCTGGAGAATGTCCGCGAGCGCCGCCTCAATCTGCCGGCCCTCGTCGGTCGCGAGAACACCGGCACGCCCCAGCGCCCGCGCCCACGCGATACTCCCGGCCACGTCGTCTTCGAACAGGCGGCGATCGAACCGGAAGGACGATCCGAACGCGAACAGCTCCGCATCGGGATCGCCGGCGAACCGCCCTGACCAGAGGTGCGCCATCAGTGGACCGCCGTCTAGGAGGTTGGAGCCTGGAGGCTGGAGGCCGGGGAGGCCTGCGCCAGGGCGCCGTTGTCGTCGAGCGCCATGGGTGATCGCCGGCCGACGACCCGGCAGTCTCCCTTGAAGAGCTTGAGGCGAACCGCGCCGGTGACGCGGGGCTGGATGGTGGCCATGAACGCGTCGATCGCCTCCCGCGTGGGAGAAAACCAGCGGCCGTTGTACGCGAGGTCGGCGTAGGCGCGGCCCAGGTCGTGCGCCAGCCGCTCGAGGTCGCGCGGGATGACCAGCTTCATGAGCTCGCTGTGGGCGGTGTGCAGCACGACGGCTGCCGGCGCCTCGTAGATTTCGCGCGATTTCACCCCGGTCGTGGCGTTCTCGACCATGTCGATACGTCCCACGCCGTGCGCGCCCGCGATGGTCTCGACCGACTCGATCAGCTCGACGAGCGGCATTTCGACGCCGTTCGCCTTGATCGGCACCCCGCGCTCGAACTCGACTTCCACGTACGCCGGCTCGTTGGGACAGGACTCCGGCGACCGGGTGAGCGCATAGATGTGCTCGGGAGATTCCTGCCACGTGTCTTCGAGCACGCCGCGCTCGATCGATCGGCCCCAGAGGTTGGTGTCCACGGTGTACGGGCTGTCGATCGTGGACGGGATCGGAATCCGCCGCGCTTTCGCGTATTCGATCTCCTCCTGGCGCGACATGCCCCAGGTGCGCGCCGGGGCGAGGATGCGCAGCGAGGGATCGAGGGCACGGACGCCCAGCTCGAGGCGCAGCTCGTCGTTCGCCTTGCCGTTGCACCCGTGCGCGACCGTCCGGGCGCCTTCCATCCGGGCCACCTCGACGAGCTTGCGCGCGATGAGCGGCCGGCCGAGCGCCGTGGCGAGCGGGTAGCGGTCCTCGTAGAGAGCGCCCGCCTGCAGCGCGGGCAGGATGTATTCGCGCGCGAACTCGTCGCGGACGTCGAGCACGTGCGCGCGAACGGCACCGACCGCGAGGGCGCGCTCGCGGACGTCCGTCAGCTCGCGCCCCTGCCCGAGATCGAGCGTCACCGCGATCACTTCGGCGTCGTACTGTTCCGCCAGCCAGCGAATGGCCACCGACGTGTCGAGGCCCCCCGAGTACGCGAGAACGATCCGTTCCATGCCTTACCCCCTCACCCACTCGTCGAGCTGACGCGTGAACGCCTGCGCTTCCTTCTCCCCCCGGCAGATCACCAGGATGGTGTTGTCGCCGCTGATCGTGCCCGCGACGTCCGGAAGGCGCGCGCGGTCGATCGCTTCGGCCAGCGGCTGCGCCTGCGCCGACTCCGTGCGCAGCACGACGAGCTGCTGAACGGCCTCGAATTTCCGCAGCGATCCGGCCACCGCGCGTTTGAGGACGGCGCCGGCGTCCGGCGCGACCCCTTCAGCGGCCTGCGGACGCT
>JANNUM010000049.1:0-3191 GCA_031395235.1 Chloroflexota bacterium | reverse complement strand
CCCGGGGACCATCCGTGCCGATTTCGCGCAATCGATCGACGCGAACGCCGTTCACGGTTCCGATGCGCCCGAAACCGCGCGAGTGGAAATCGCCTATTTCTTTCCTGCGCTCGCCGTGTTTGTCCGTCACGACGACGCCCGGATCCCCGCGCCGGCCCGATGACCCCGCTGCTCGGCCTCGATGCTGCCGCCCTCGAGCGGTTGGTCGCCGGATTCGGCGAGAAGCCGTTTCGTGCGCGCCAATTGTCGCGTTGGCTGCACCAGCGCCTCGCCGGCGACCTGGCCGAGATGACCGACCTGTCGCGCGCCTTTCGCGAGAAGCTCGCCACCCGCGCCGTGATCGAGGGTCCCAGGGTGATCCGCGACACAACGGCCGCGGACGGCACGCGCAAGTGGCTGCTCGACGCTGGCAACGGCAACGCCGTCGAGACCGTCTACATCCCCGAGGACGATCGCGGAACGCTTTGCGTATCGTCGCAGGCCGGCTGCGCGCTCGACTGCGCGTTCTGCTCGACCGGCAAGCAGGGTTTCAACCGGAACCTGTCGACTGCCGAGATCGTCGGCCAGCTCTGGCATGCGAACCGCACGCTGCTCGCCGAGGGTTCGAAGGTGCCATGGGTCGAGCAAGGTCGCGCGCCGATCACCAACGTCGTGTTCATGGGCATGGGCGAGCCGCTCGCGAACTTCGACAATGTGGTACCGGCGCTCAAGCTTTTCCTCGACGACAACGCCTACGGTTTGTCGCGGCGGCGGGTCACGCTGTCCACTTCGGGGCTGGTCCCGCAAATCGACCGCCTTGCGCAGGAGTGCCCGGTCGCGCTCGCGGTGAGCCTGCACGCGCCCGACGACGAACTTCGCGACGCGCTGGTTCCGATCAACCGCAAGCATCCGATCGCCGAACTCGTCGCCGCCTGCAACCGCTACCTGCCGCATGCCCCGCGCGATTTCGTGACCTTCGAGTACGTGATGCTCGACGGTGTCAACGACGCTGACGAACACGTCCAGGCGCTTGCCGCGATCGCCCGCAACGTGTCCTGCAAGCTCAACCTGATTCCATTCAATCCGTTTCCCGGCACCGAGTTCCGCTCGAGCCCGCGCGATCGCATCCGCGATTTCCAGCAGGCGTTGAGGGACGCGGGGGTCACGACGACGGTACGCAAGACCCGCGGCGAGGACATCGACGCAGCCTGCGGCCAGCTCGTGGGCCAGGTGCAGGACCGCATCCGGCGGCGCCTCGCCACACGGCTGGTGCCGGTGTCGGCGCGCTGATGCGGCAATTCAGAAGCCTTTCGATGCGCCAAGCGTTGTACGCCGTACTCGCCGCCGCGCTGCTGATCGCGGGCTGCCAGTCGAATCCGTTCAGCCCCGCGCCGGCCACGCCACCGCAGCCACAGGGCCCGCAGATCCAGCCGGCGCAGCCGACGCGCGTGCAGCAGGATCCGGTCACGCCGCGCCAGCGCGCGGAGATCCATGCCGATCTCGCGGCGGGCTACTACGAGCGCGTGCAACTCGACGTCGCGCTCGACGAACTCGGCATCGCCGAGCGGATCGATCCGACCTACTCGCGCATTTACAGCCTCTACGGCCTCGTGTACACGGTCACCGGCGACCTGCCGCGCGCGGAATCCAATTTCCGCCGCTCCGTCGAACTCGCGCCGAGCGACCCGGATGTCCGCCACAACTGGGGCGCGTTTTTGTGCACGCACGGCCGCGCACGCGAATCGATCGCCGAGTTCGAGGCCGCGCTCCAGAGCCCTCAGTACCGCACGCCCGAGGTTGCGCTGGTCAACGCCGGCAAGTGCAGCAATTCGATCGGCAATGCCGCCGCGGCCGAAGAGTACTTCCGCCGCGCGTTGCTGATCCGGCCGACCGACCCGGCGGCCGCGTACAACCTCGCGCTCTCCAACTACCGGACCGGCCGCCTTGCCGAAGCGAGGTCGCTGATGAAGATCGTGATGCAGCACACCCATCCAGGGCCGGAGGCGCTGTTCCTCGGCATGTGCGTGGAGCGCAAGCTCGGCGATCGCTCATCCGAGCAGTCGTACCTGACGCAGCTCCAGAACCGATTTCCCGAATCTGCCGAGACCCGCGCGATCGCGACGGGCGGCTGCGAATGACCGACGGGCCTGATGCCGGAACGCACCATGCCGAGCCGGGCCGTCCGCCCGACACGGCCAGTGGCATGTTGCGCGCGGCACGCGAGAGCGCCGGGCTGTCAGTCGATTCGGTCGCGCAGCACCTGAAGCTCGCGCCGCGGCAGATCAAGGCGCTGGAGGACGGCGCCTGGAGCGAACTGCCCGGCCGGACCTTTGTGCGCGGCTTCGCCCGCAACTACGCACGACTGTTGCAACTCGATCCCGGCGCGGTGGTCGCGGCGCTTCCCGATGCGGTTCAAGTGCCCGCGCTCGACAAGCCTGCGATCGGCGCGAGCACCAGGACGATGGGCGAAATGCCGGTTTCCGAGAGCGCTCGGCGTGGCTCATGGTCGCGCTGGGCGATCCCGCTCGCCCTCGTCACGCTGATCGGTGTCGCAGCGGTCTACGAGTACACGCGGCCCGAGGACGCCCCACGTCTTGCCGGCTTCAAGGGAACCGGCGCGAAGAGCGCGCCGGCCGACCCCGTCGGACCCTCGCCGTCGAGCGGCACACCACTTCCCAATCCGATCATCGCAAGCGATCCGGGTCCGTCGCAACCCGCAATGGCTGGCGGGCGCCCGCCGGAAGCCGCGAGCGGGACCGCCCTCCGGGCAGAGCAGCCGGCCGCAACGACACCGGCGCCGCTTCCGATCACGACCGCCACCGAACCGCTGGGGGCGCTCGTGGGCGCGAGCGTCGCTGCAGCGGGTGGACCGACGCTGATCATCAGCTATCGCGCACCGGCGTGGACCGAGGTCCGCGACGCGAACGGACAGCGCCTGCTGCAGGTCACCGGCGCTGCCGGCTCCACGCAAACCGTCCACGGCACGCCGCCGTTCGAACTGACCCTTGGCAACGCGACCGAAACCTCGGTCACCTGGCGCGGTGCCGCGGTCGATCTTGCGCCGCACACGCGCGGCAGCACCGCGCGCGTACGCCTGCCGTGAGATCGACGCCGATGGAACGCCCCGTGATCACGCGCCGCCGCACTCGTCCGGTGTCCGTCGGCGGGATCGTCATCGGTGCCGGTGCGCCTATCGTCGTGCAGTCGATGAC
>JANNUM010000125.1:0-2400 GCA_031395235.1 Chloroflexota bacterium | reverse complement strand
TACGCCGTTCATCGTGCAGAACACCAACCGCTTCATCATCACGTCGCTGCAGGTCGACTTCTACAGCTTCTCGAGCGGCGTGCTCGTCGCGCGCCGCGACATCTGCGCGCTGAAGCCGGGCCAGTCGTTCGCCGACGTGCCCAACAACGACGCCGATCTCTCGGGCGATTCGCAGTACGCGGTCGTCGTGAAGAGCTTCATGACCGACATCGTCGCCGTCGTGAACGAGCACCAGGGCTCGGGCGCCGGCGCGGAGGCCGGCTCGTACGTGGGCGCCGCCTCGGGCGCGACGAAGGTGTCGCTCCCGAACATCGTTCGCAAGTTCTTCGGCTTCGTGACGCCGTTCATCATCCAGAACGTCGGCACCGCCGGCACGACGGCCACCGCGTCGTTCATCTCGTTCGACGGCACGAAGACCGCGAGCATCACGCGACAGATCGAGCCCGGCCGCTCGAAGTTCATCGACCCGAACTCGGAGATCGACCTCAGCGACCAGACGCAGTACGCGGTGACGGTCACCGCGAGCCAGCCGATCAGCGTCATCGTCAACACGCACAAAGACGCACCCGGCGACCCGGCGCCCGTGATGTACTCCGCGAACGGCATCGTCGGTGGCGCCGACACCCTCTACGGACCGTACGCGGTGAAGAACGTCGCCGGTGTCGGCAAGGGTCTCTCCACCATCGTCGTGCAGAACACCGGCACTCAGGGCGCGACGCCGTCACTCGTCTTCACGCCGCTGGGCGGCAGCGGGACGTCGTCGTTCACGGGTCCTGCGCTCGCGGCCGGCGCGGCGTGGGCCTTCGACCCGCGCTACACGAATGGGAACACGACGCTGCCGCTCTGCGCCGCCGCTGCATCGGCCGGCTGTCTCGGGAACGGCGAGTACTCGTTCGTCGCGAGCGGCGGTACGGGCAGCAACATCGCGGCCGTCGTCAACGTGATCGGCGACACGACCGCGGCCGGCTACTCGGCGCGCACCCAGCCCGCGACGCGGCTCTTCCTGCCGAACGTGACCCGCCGCCTCGGCGGCTCCGACGGCTGGTCGACACCGCTGGTCCTGCAGAGCATCACCGCGACGAGCCTGAAGCTCTCGTGGTACCGCTTCGCCGACGGCTCGCTCGCGGCGTCGCAGAACCTTCCGATCACGCCGAAGCAGTCGATCCGCATCGATCCGCGCGACGTGCTCGGCCTCGCCGACGAGACGCAGTACGCCGTCGTCGTTGACGCGGTCGGCGGCACCGCGACGGGCATCGTCGTCGAGCTCAACTTCCAGGGCGGCGACGGCGCGATGATCTACGAGGGCTTCGCCCGGTAACGACGGACGGGACTTCGCCCGGACCACAGGTCTCGCTGTCACACCAGTCCGTGCGATTGACACTCACGGGACTATCGTTCGCTGTGGCGCGGGCCGAGCTCGCTTAGCTCGCGACACGGGCGCCGTGGCTAGGCGGGAGGTTCGAACGACGTACAACATCGACTGCGTTCGTTCTCTGTCCCATCCCCAATACCCGAGGTCCTCACGTTGCGGCGGATAACCCTAGGACTGGCCATAGCTCTCGCCGTGAGTGCCTGCGCTGCCACCGGCCCATCGAACTCCGTAAGCACATCGTTGCCTTCGCCGGTTATATCGCCATCACCAGTAGCCTCGGTCGGCCCAAGTGCAGCCCTACCGCGGAAGATCCGCGTTGCGCTGGTTGCGGATGCGGGAGGGCTTGCTGACGGGAGCATGAATGCGGCCGCTAATCGGGGGCGCCAACAGGCAGAGGCAGAGCTCGGCGTCGAGACGACCGTCTTCGAGCCGAAGACGCCCGACGAGTATGTGACCTTCCTTACCAAGGCAGCCGACGAGAAATACGACCTGATCATTGCTGTGGGCCTGTCAATGGCCGTCCCGCTCTCGCAGGTCGCTCGCAAGTACACAAGCGTGCGCTTCGCCCTACTTGATGCGACGCCCTTTAACACGGACCGTCGAAGTTTCGAGCCCTTGCCCAATGTCGCGAACATCCTGTTCAGGAACTACGAGGCGACCTATCTCGTGGGAGTAATAGCGGGTGAGCTCGTGACGGCTAAGGTTCCTCCAGTCACCCACGACCAGGTGTGCTCGCTCGGCGCAGTCGCCAGCCCCGAGTTCGTCAGTCTGCTGGATGGCTTTGAGGATGGCGTCAAGAGCGTGAGTCCCTCAATCAAGCTCACGCGTGCCTACCTTTCTGACCGATTGCCTACGAACAGCGACGAGCGACAGTCGGCGATCGCAAAGGCGAGGACAATCGCGCTGACGCAGATCTCGCAGGGCTGCGACATCCTGTTCGATGCTGCTTCTGGCTTGGGCGTCGGTTACGTTCTCGCCGCCCAGGAAAAGGGACGGTACGCGATGGCTGTGTACCCGACCGGCTCCAA
>JANNUM010000541.1:0-8092 GCA_031395235.1 Chloroflexota bacterium | reverse complement strand
CATCGGGGATCGCGGTCGAGAGCGCGAGGTCCACGGTGATCTCCGGCAGGGCCTCGGCCTTCGGCGCGCCACGCTGCTCGTTCACGGCCTCCTCGAGCAGCTGCGTGTAGAACTCGAAGCCGACGGCCGCGACATGCCCGTGCTGCTCGGCGCCGAGGATGTTGCCGGCGCCGCGGATCTCCAGGTCGTGCATCGCGATCTTGAATCCGGCGCCGAGCTCGCTCGCCTCGAACACGGCCTGAAGGCGCTTGCGCGCATCGTCGGAGAGGCGCTCCTGCTTCTCGTGCAGGAGATAGGCGTACGCCTTCGCGGCGCTGCGTCCGACACGTCCGCGCAGCTGGTAGAGCTGGGCCAAGCCCAGCTGGCCGGCGCGGTCGATGATGATGGTGTTCACGTTCGGGATGTCGAGGCCGGATTCGATGATCGTCGTGCAGACGAGGACGTCATGCTCCGCGTCCGCGAACTCGACCATCACGCGCTCGAGCCTTCGTTCGTCCATCTGACCGTGCCCGACGATGAAGCGCGCCGTCGGGACCAGGGCGCGGAGGCGCTGCGTCTCGTGCTCGATCCCCTGCACGCGGTTGTGCACGTAGTAGACCTGACCGCCGCGGTCGAGCTCGCGGAGGATCGCTTCGCGCAGGACGTCGTCGGTGCGCTCGACGACATGGGTCTCGATCGGCTGACGATCCTCCGGCGGCGTCTCGATGACGCTGATGTCGCGCACGCCGGACATCGCCATGTGGAGCGTGCGTGGGATCGGGGTCGCCGTCATCGACAGCACGTGCACCTCGGTCCGCATCTGCTTCATGCGTTCCTTGTGCTTCACGCCGAAGCGGTGCTCCTCGTCGATCACGAGCAGCCCGAGGTCACGGAAGAGCACGTCCTTCTGCAGGAGGCGGTGCGTCCCGATGACGACGTCGACCTCGCCCGTCGCGATCTGCGCGACGACCTCACGCTGTTCGGGCGGCGTCCGGAAGCGCGACAGCATGGCGACACGCACGGGGAATGTGGCGAGCCGCTCCGAGAACGTCTCGAAATGCTGCTGCGCGAGGACCGTGGTCGGAACGAGGACCGCGACCTGCTTGCCGTCCTGCACCGCCTTGAACGCCGCGCGCAGCGCGACCTCGGTCTTGCCGTAGCCGACATCGCCGACCACCAGACGGTCCATCGGGCGCGGGCGCTCCATGTCGCGTTTGCTGTCCTCGATCGCCGCCAGCTGGTCTGGCGTCTCGGTGAACTGGAAGGCGTTCTCCATCTCGATCTGCCACGGCGTGTCCTTCCCGAACGCGTACGCGTTGATCGTCTCGCGCGCGGCGTACAGCCGGAGCAGCTCGCGCGCTATCTCCTCGACCGCCTTCTTCGCCTTGCGCTTCGTCGCGGCCCAGTCGCGGCCACCGAGCGCGGACAGCGCCGGCGGCGTCCCACCGACATACCGGGTCACGCGGTCCACCCGCTCGGTCGGGAGCGCGACGACGTCGGTGCCCGCGAAGCGGAGCTCGAGGTACTCGCGCACGACGCCGGTGATCTCGCGCGTGATGAAGCGCTCGAACCGCGCGATGCCGTGATCCTCGTGGACGACGTGGTCGCCCGGCTTGAGGTCGGAGAGGAACGAGCCGACCGCGACGCGGCGGCGCCGGCGCTCGGGATGACGCGGCTTGCGGAAGCCGAAGACCTCGGCATCGGTGAACACGCGGAGCGCCAGCTCCGGCACCGCGAAGCCTTCCGCCAGACCCACGTGCGCAAGGACGAGCGCGCCCTCCGACGGCGTTTCGGACACGGTGTCGCGCGGCGCCGCGGTCACGTCGCGGTCGGCGAGCAGCTCCGCGAGGCGCGCGGCCTGCGGCGACGCGACGACGCGCAGGTCGCGGCCCGTGGCGGCGACCTCGCGCAGGAACGCCTCGAGCCGGCCGGCGTAGGACGTGATGCCACCCCACCCCAGGCGCAGCGCGTCGGCATCGGGACGCACGCGCACGGCGCCGTGCTCGTCGGCCGACGCGTCGAGACGGTCGCGCGGTACGTACGGTGGCGGGAAGGCGGCGACCGCGAGACCCTGCGCTCTCAGCTCCTCACGACGCTCTTCGGCCTGCGCCTCGTGCGCGTCCTGCGTGAGACTTAGCTCGACGGAGTCCTCGAACACGACGGTGGCGCGGTCGCCGAGATGATCGAGCAGCGACGCGGTCGCGCCGAGCGCGGCCGCGAAGGCGTCGGTGCCGGGCGCCGCGCGTCCCTCGCGGAGCGCCTCGACGAGCGCCGAGTACGGCTGCAGCTCGTCCTCCTCGCCGCGCGGCTGGTCCCAGGTCGCGGCGGCCAAACGCTCCGCGAGCCCGGGCGCGCCTTCGAGCGAGTACTCGCGGGCGGGCAGGATGTCGACGGAGTCGACGCTGTCCTGCGAACGCTGCGTGACGGGATCGAAGCGACGAAGCGTCTCTATGTCATCGCCGAAGAGCTCGATGCGGATGGGCATGTCGGCTGACGCCGGATACACGTCGAGGATCCCGCCGCGACGCGAGAAGCTGCCCGGCTCGGCCACCTCCGCGACCGGCTCGTACCCGAGCTCGAAGAGCCACGCCGCGGTAGCGGTCCAGGACACAGGGTCGCCGGCGCGCAGCGTCCGCCCACGCTCGCGAAGATCCGCAGGCGCGATCGTGTGCTGCATCAGCGCGCGCAGCGACGCGACGACGGCGACCGGCTCGGCGGCGGTATAGGCGCGCCATAGCGTGAGAAGACGTTGATGCACCGCGCCGGCGGAAGCGGTGCCGATCTCGTAGGGCATCGTCTCCCGCTCGGGGAACGCGAGCACGCGCTCCTCCCCCAGCCATGCGGCGAGCTCCGCGCGCCATCGCCGCGCGCGGTCCTCGCTGGGGGCGATCACGACGACGCTCCTCCGCGCGACCTCGACGAGCGACGCCCACGCGAACGCGCGCGCGCCCGCTGTCGCATCGGCGATCTTCGTCGAACGCCGGCCCTCGAGGCGCTCGGCGAGCTCGCGGAAACGCTCGCTTCGCTCGGCGAGCGCGAGGAGGCCACCGAGACGCGCCGCGGATCCGAGTGCGGTCGTGCTAGCCATTGAACTGGTCCATAGCGCGCTTGATGCCGTCGCGGACCGCGACCTCGGCCGCCTCGGCCCCGCGGACGATCATCAGGTCCACCTCTGCGCGCTCATCGGCCGCGAACGGCGACAGCACGTACTTGGCGAGGTCATCGATCTCGATGGTCGGATCCGCCGGCGCGACCCCCAGCCGCAGACGCGGAAAGCCCTCGCCGATCTCGCTGGTGATCGAGCGCATCCCGTTGTGTGTGCCCGGACCGCCGCTCTCGCGCAGCCTGACCTTGCCCAGCGGCAGGTCGATCTCGTCGAAGACGACCAGCAGCGCGTCAGGTGTCAGGCGGTACCGGTCGAGCAGCTTCCCGATCGCTCGCCCGCTGTCGTTCATGAACGTCTGCGGTCGAGCGATCGCAATCCGGATGTCGCCGAGCGAGCCCTCGGCGATCCGCGACTCGGCGGCCTTGGTGTCGAACTCGAGGCGCGCGCGTTTCGCCAGCTTATTCGCGACCTGGAAGCCGACGTTGTGGCGCGTGTTCGCATACCCGTCACCCGGATTGCCCAGGCCGACGACCAGCCGATCGACGCGTGGCGGGGAGGAACGCTCAAAGAGCTTTGCCAGACGGGCCAGTACTTCCCTCTCCTTTACGTGTATGTGGACGCCGAAAAGGGGCTCCACCGCAAAACCGGTGGGGCCCCGCGCGGACGCGTATCGAGAACGAGTTTAGCGTGACAACCGTGCGGCTCGCTCTGTACGGCTTCGGCAACGTCGGGCGGGCGCTGGCGCGCATGCTCGTCGCAACGCACGCGCCGTTCAGCGTCACGGCACTCGCTACTCACACGCACGGCGCCGTACTTGACGCGAACGGGATCGACTTGGCCGTGATCCTCGCCGGCACCGATCTGCCGAGACGCGCGCTACCACCGATCGCATCCCTTCCCGCGGACGTCCTCGTGGAGATGACGCCGCTCGATCCTGCCGCAGGTGAGCCGGCGCGCACGTATATCCGGGAAGCGCTGACAGCGGGGATGCACGTCGTCACGGCGAACAAGGGACCGATCGCGCGCGCATATCGCGAACTGGAGACGCTCGCACAGAAGAACGGCCGGATGTTGCGCTTCGAGGCCACGCTCGCCGACTGCCTGCCGGTCTTCACGCTGCGCCGCGCGGCGTTGCCGCTGTCGAAGATCAGCGCGATCCGAGGGATCGTGTCGAGCACGAATAACCACATCCTCACCGCGGCGGCCGCGGGGGTGCCCTTCGCCGACGCCCTGGCGGAGGCTCAGCGCCTGGGCATCGCGGAGGCCGACCCCCGAAACGATCTCGAGGGCCACGACGCGGCTGCGAAAGCGACCATCCTCGCGAACGTGCTGATGGATGCGGACCTCGTGCCCGAGGACGTCTCGCGGGAGCCGATCGACGAGCGAGCGGCGAAGGCAGCGCGCGCCGCGGCCGACAACGGCGACCGCTTGCGGCCGCTCATCGAGATCGCGCGCCGGGGCAGAGCGGTCGTCGCCTCGTTCGGACCCCGCCGTCTTGGTCCCCTGGACCCGCTGTATGCGGTGGACGACTTCTCGATGGGCCTCGTCTTCGAGACGGACCTCGCCGGGCGTGTCGTCGTGCAGCTCCACGATCCGCACGTGGACCAGGTCGCGTACGCGATCCTCACCGACCTCCTCGAGATCGCCGCAGCGGGTACGATGCCGCGACCGTGATGCGAGAAGAGACGGTGCGGTCGCTCAGCGGCGGCACCGTCGATCTCCTGGTCATCGGCGGCGGAATCATCGGAGCGGGGATCGCGAGGGACGCCGCCCTCCGCGGACTCTCGGTCGCGCTCGTCGAGCAGGACGACTTCGCCTCAGGCACGACCTCGCGACCGACGCGGCTCATACACGGCGGCCTGCGGTACCTCGAGCTCTTCGACTTCGCCCTCGTGCGCAGCGACATGCGCGAGCGCGAGACCCTCCTCCGGATCGCGCCGCACCTCGTCTTTCCGCTTCCCTTCTTGCTGCCGCTCTATCGCCCCAGCCTTTGGTATCGGGCGAAGCTGCGGTTCGGCATGCAGCTCTACGACGCGCTGTCGCTCGACAAGAGCCTGCCCAAGCGAAAGTGGCTCGACCGTGAGGAGACGCTCGCCGCGGAGCCGGCGCTCGACCCTGATGGACTACAGGGCGCGTGGCGCTTCTACGACGCGCAGGTGCCGCTGGTGGAACGGTTGGTCATCGAGAACGTCGTTGACGCGGCGGATCACGGCGGCCTCGTCCTCAACCATGCCCGCGCGATCACGTACCTACGCGAAGGCGACCGCGTCGGCGGTGCCGTGTTGCGCGACCGGATCGCCGCAGCCGACATCGAGGTGCGGGCCCGATTGACCGTCAACGCCACCGGCCCGTGGCTCGATCGCACGATCGCGCCGCTGCGCCGCGCCGCGAAGCCGCTGCTCCGCCTCACGAAGGGGATCCACCTCGTCACGCCGCGCGCCACGAAGCAGGCACACGTGCTGTTCGCGAAGCGCGATGGCCGGCTCTTCTTCGTCCTACCGTGGCTCGACGCCACGATCGTGGGTACGACCGACACCGATTACGAGGGAGACCCCACCGACGCCGCCGCGGCCGAGGAGGACGTGCGCTATCTGCAGGCCGAGGCGCGGCGAGCGTTCCCGAACGCGCCGTTCGACGAGATCTACTTCACCTGGGCGGGCGTGCGCGCGCTGGTGCGCGAGGACGGCGTCACCGAGGGCGAGGTTTCGCGCAAGCACGCGCTCTTCGATCACGACCGCCGCGACGGCGTCGCGGGCGTGCTCTCCGTCGTCGGCGGGAAGATCACCGCCTACCGCGCCATCGCCGAGGAGGTGACCGACATCGCGGCCCGAAAGCTCGGGCGCGAGCCGAGGACCGGCGCGCCTGGTCCGCAGCGAGGGAGCTCTTTGACCGCGACGACACTGTTGCCGGGCGTGGATGGGTCGCGCGAGAGAGAGATCGCGACCCTGGCCACCGGCGATCCCAGACTCGCCACACCCCTCTGTCCGCATCACCACGGCGTTGCCGCGGAGGTCGTGCACGCAGTTCGCAGCGAGTGGGCGATGACGATCGGGGACGCGCTGCTACGGCGTACGGCCCTGGGTCTCGCCCAGTGCCAGGGCCTCGACTGCGCCAACGTGGTCGCGGAGCTGATGGGCGCGCTCCTCGGTTGGGATGCCGAACGTCGGAAGAGCGAGGTCGCCGCCTACCGTCGTGAGGTCGAGCCTATGCGTCGCTTCAGCAGCGAGTGACCTTCGTCCTCGCGCTCGACCAGGGAACCACCGGCTCCGCCGCGCTTGTGTTCGATGCCGCCGGAGCCGTCCGCGGCGCCACGGACCGTGAGGTCGCGCAGAGCTACCCGGCATCGGGACACGTCGAGCACGACCCGGATGAGATCTTCGCGACGACCGTCGCCGTCGGGCGCGACGCGCTCGCTGCCGCCGGCGTCGGAGCACGCGACGTCGCGGCCATCGGGATCACGAACCAGCGCGAGACAACCGTGGTCTGGGAACGCGCGACCGGACGGCCGATCCACCCCGCGGTGGTGTGGCAGAGCCGCGCGAGCGCACAGGTCTGCGAAGCGCTGCGCGCCCGCGGGCTCGAAGCGCTCGTGCGCGAGCGCACCGGGCTCGTGATCGACGCCTACTTCTCCGCGACAAAGGTGCGCTGGATCCTCGATCAGGTCCCGGGGGCGCAGGCGCGAGCCGTCGCCGGCGAGCTGTTGTGCGGGACGATCGACACGTGGCTCGTGTGGAAGCTCACCGGCGGCCGTCTACACGTGACGGACGTCTCGAACGCCTCGCGAACGATGGTCTTCGACATCCACCGCCAGCGCTGGGACGACGAGCTCCTGGCCATGCTCGATCTGCCGCGCACGATGTTCGCAAAGCCGGTGCGGTCGATGGGCGTCGTCGGCGAGACCGATCCCGCACATTTCGGCGCAGCGTTGCCGATCGCTGGCATCGCGGGCGACCAACAAGCCGCGCTCTTCGGGCAGTCGTGCTTCGCCCCCGGCGAGGCGAAGAACACGTACGGGACCGGCTGCTTCCTCCTCGCGAACACCGGCGCGACCGCGGCCCCGGCGCGCGGCGGCCTACTCACGACGATCGCCTGGGACATCGGCGACGGCCCTCAATTCGCGCTCGAGGGGAGCGCGTTCGTCACCGGGGCCGCGGTGCAGTGGCTGCGCGACGGCCTCGGCCTCATCACGCGCGCCGACGAGACCGAGGCGCTCGCGACGAGCCTCGCCGGCAACGAGGGCGTGTACTTCGTGCCCGCGTTCACCGGCCTGGGGGCGCCGCACTGGGACATGTACGCGCGCGGGCTGCTCATCGGCATCGAGCGCGGGACCACCCGCGCGCACATCGCGCGCGCGACGCTCGAGAGCATCGCGTATCAGACGCGCGATCTGGTGGAGGCGATGCGCGCGGCCGGACAGCCCACCCGAGTGCTGCGCGCAGACGGTGGCGGCACGGCCAACCGGTTCCTGATGCAGTTCCAGTCGGATCTGCTCGGCGTTCCGGTGGAGGTGGCGGCGATCCGCGAGACGACCGCCCTCGGCGCCGCGTTCCTCGCCGGTCTCGCCGTCGGTGTTTGGAAGACGCCCGACGAGCTACGGCAACGACGAGCGATCGCAGCGCGCTACGAGCCAAAGATGTCAGGTGACGAGCGCGACGGGTTGTACGCCGGATGGCAACGCGCCGTGGAGCGCTCGCGAGGCTGGGCCGCGCCCGCGTAGCGGCGATCACTCCCTGGGCACGCGCTCGGGGTAGTCCGACATGATCCCGTCGACGGACCAGTTGCGGAACGTCGCGATCTCCTTCGCGTCGTTCACCGTCCACACGTTCACCCGAAGGGACGCCGCGTGCGCCGCGCGCACCAGGTCCGGCGTCACGTACGTGCGCTCCGGATGCAGCGCCCAGAGCCCCTGCGCGCGTGCGCTCGCGAACAGCGCGGCACGGTCGGGCGAATCGGAGTAGACGAACGCGCGGCGCACGGCCGGCGCGGCGCTCCGCGCGCCCTCGAGCG
>JANNUM010000525.1:0-4892 GCA_031395235.1 Chloroflexota bacterium | reverse complement strand
TGTGAAGTACCGCTTCCAGTGGACGGCCCCGGTCGCGCTGTCGCCCCACGACCCGAACATGCTCTATCACTGCGGCAACCGGATCTTCCGCACGCGCGACGAGGGCGAGACGTGGGAGGTCATCAGCCCCGATCTCACGCGCAACGACAAGAGCCGACTCGCGCCCTCCGGCGGACCGATCACCAAGGACAACACCGGCGCCGAGTACTACTGCACCGTCTTCGCGTTCGCGGAATCGCCGGTCGAGCGCGGTGTGCTGTGGGCGGGATCGGATGACGGACTCGTGCACGTCTCGCGCGACGACGGGAAGACGTGGAAGAACGTCACGCCGAAGGGCATCGGCGCGTGGGCGCTCATGTCGATCATCGACGCGTCGCCACACGACCCGAACGTGCTCTACCACTGCGGCAACCGGATCTTCCGCACGCGCAATGAGGGTGAGTCGTGGGATGCGATCAGCCCGGACCTCACACGCAACGATCGGAGCCGGCTCGCACCGTCGGGCGGGCCCATCACGAAGGACAACACCGGCGCCGAGTACTACTGCACCGTCTTCGCGTTCGCGGAGTCGCCGGTCCAGCGCGGGGTCCTGTGGGCAGGGTCGGACGACGGACTCGTGCACGTTTCGCGCGACGACGGGAAGACGTGGAAGAACGTCACCCCGAAGGGCATCGGCCGATGGGCGCTCATGTCGATCATCGACGCCTCACCGCACGACGCCGGGACCGCGTATCTGGCGGCGAACCGCTACAAGCAGGACGACTTCCGGCCGTATCTCTTCAAGACGAAGGACTACGGGCGCACGTGGACGAAGGTCACCAGCGGGATCCCCGACGACGACTTCACACGCGTGATCCGCGCGGATCCCGCGAAGCCGGGCCTGCTGTACGCCGGCACCGAGACCGGCGTCTACGTGTCTTTCGACGACGGTCGCCGCTGGCAGCGTCTGGGCGGCAACCTGCCGGTCGTGCCGATCCACGATCTCGTGATCAAGGACGACGACCTCGTGCTGGGCACGCACGGCCGCGCGTTCTGGGTGCTCGACGACCTACAGCCGCTGCGGCAGTACGGGGCGCAGGTCGCCCGCGGCCGCGCGCACCTGTTCGAGCCGAAGGTCACCGTGCGCTACCGCACCGACATGGGCTTTGCGAGCCCGCCGAAGATCGGCAAGAACTACCGCATGACCGGCGCGACGATGGTGACGTATCGCCAGCGCGAGCAGCCGACCGGCGAGAAGGTCGCGGTCAACATCGACGCCGGCACCAATCCGCCGACCGGCGTGCTCGTCCAGTACTGGCTGCGCGACAAGGCAAAGGCCGAGGCAACGCTCGCATTCCTCGACGCTCGCGGAAAGCTGATCCGCGAGTTCAAGAGCGATCCGAAGGCGATCGACGGAGAGCAGAGGAAGCCCGAGCCGCCGCAGAAGACGCCGCCGGAGGGCACGGCCCAGCCGCCGGAGACGAAGGACCCGAAGGTGCCGGTCGTCGCCGGGCTCAACCGCTTCCTGTGGAACATGCGTCACCCCGACGCGGCGAAGATCGAGGGCGAGGGCGGGACCTGGGAGGCGTTCGAGGCGCAGCTCGCCGGACCGCAGGTGCCACCGGGCCCCTACCGCGTGCGACTCAAGGTCGCTGGCGAAACGCTCGAAGCGCCGTTCGAGATCCGGAGGGATCCGCGCGTCTCCGCGACGCCGCAGGATCTCGAGGCGCAGACGGCGCTCGCGCTGAAGGTCAGCCAGAAGCTGGATGAGACGCATCAGGCGATCAACGCGATCCGCAGGCTCAAGACGCAGCTCGACGCGTGGGAAGCACGCGCGAAGGAGCAGGGCGGACAGACCCGCCTCGCGCGGGCGGCCGCGTCGCTACGACAGAAGGCGAGCGCGATCGAAGTGGAGCTCGTGCAGGTCAAGGCGAAGAGCCGCCAGGACACGCTCAACTACCCCGCGAAGCTCAACGCGAAGCTGGCCTCGCTCGGCGGCTACATCGGTGGCGCCGACTTCGCGCCGACCAAGGCGATGCGCGAGGTCTTCGCGGACGTGTCGAAGCGCGTCGATGCGCAGATCGCGAAGTGGGACGCGCTCGTGAAGGCCGATGTCGTGGCGTTCGACAAGCTCGTGCGCTCGTCGGGCGTGCCTGCGGTGGGAGCGGGGAAGGCCAAGCGCTCAGTTCGACCGGTTCCCCCGACACGCGCGCGCGCGCGCACAGCCGCCGCCACTCGAACCTAACGGCGCGCGCGCCCGAGTCATCCCGCCCACCCCTCGCGTTATGCGGGTGGGTGGGTTGGATGCGTCTTTCTCTGATCGCGCTTGCCTTGCTTGCTGTTGCATGCGGCTCTGCTGCTACGCGTGCGAGCAGTCAAGTGGGCGTCCCGGACGCGATCGCTCCGAATAACTCCATGTGAGAGCAACCGCTCCCCGTTCGATCGGAGCCTGGTCGTCCGCCGTTAGCTCGTGCTACGCGAGTTCCTCTTCGCCGCGCATGAACGCCGTCCCGGCGAGCGCGACCGCGGCCAGGATGCCCAGCATCGCCCACGCCGCCCAGAAGCCGAAGACCTGCACGCCCAGTCCCATGGCCGGTGCGACCACGAGGATCACGAACGCTCCAACCATCACGGCCAGGCCCTGCGAGGCGGCCGGCGCCTGCCGGAGTGACGCCGCTGCGGTATTGAAGACCGACGCGTAGGGCAGGCCACCGCCGATCCCGAGCATGGTGGCCCCGACGAGGGCGATGGCGAGCGGACGTTCCGGCAGCGCGAGCGTCGCAACGCCGGCCACGATCAGCACGTTCGCGAGTGCCATCGCCTGCCGTGTCCGCAGCCAGCCGCGCGCGATCACGAGTCCGCCGAAGGGCCGCGCGATCGTCGTGATGACGAGAAGCATCGAACCGAGGGCGCCGGCGGCCGTCAACGAGATGTGAAACTCGCGAAGAAGGAACACCGTGATCCACGTTCCCGAGGCGACGGCCAGGCCGAAGCCTGCGTGCTGCAGGCTGGTCCACCAGCAGTTCGCGCAGCGGAGCGCCTGGCGCATCGAGCCGGGACGCGCGACGCGCGGCACTGCGGGCCCGAACCACCACGCCGCGAGACACGCGGCCACGAGTACGGCTTCGATCCAGAACGCCGCACGCCAATCGCCAAGAGCGTCGGCGAAGCGCGGCATGGCCGCGAGCGCGCACGCGCTGCCGAGCGGATAGCCGCCGCCGTATAGACCGAGAGCGAAGTGGCTCCGGCCGGTCCCATACAGACCCGCGATGTAACGCGCCCCGGCGATGAACGTGAGAGCCGCTCCCAGGCCCTGGATCAACTTTCCGACGAGCGCCGCCGCGTAGTCCGGCGCTGCCGCGAGGGCGACCGTGCCCAGCGCGGTGCACGCGAGACCGGCTCCAACGACGAGCTTTGGTCCGAGGCGCTCGGCGAGGCCGGTCGTCACCAGGGTCGCGGCGAGGAACACGACGAACAGCGCTGTGGATAGAAGACCCGCGCGCACCTCATCAATACCCAGATCCGGCACCAGGAGTGGGATCAGCGGTGCGTAGTCGGAGAACGAATATCCGATCGCAACGCCACAGAGCGTCACCAGTACGACGCCGACCGCTCGCTGTGCGGGCGTCGTCATAGGGCTGGCGTCGTTCTTCGGTCGAGCTATGCGGTCTTCGCGAGCGGCGAGCGGGACGCGTGAACGATCTCGGGCAGCTGCCGCAACCCGCGTGTGAAGTAGTAACGGAAGATCAGTGCCGCCACGAGCTTCTTCACGCCCGTCGCGTTCGCGACGCGAAGGGAAAGGCGGACGCGCGTGCGATCGGTGCCCAGCGGTTCGAAGGTGAACGTGGCGTAGGTCTCGGGCGCGTCGCCGTAAATCCACAGCGAGAGCTCGCGCGGCGGATCGTCGCGGATGACCTCAAAGATCGTCTTCTTGTTGCCGCCGTGTTCGCAGTGGTACGCCGCGTTCGCGAGCGTTCCGCGGGCCCCGCCCTTCAGCGTGATGTTCGGCGCGCTCGCCAGACGCTGCATCGTCGAGGGCCGGACGATCTCGGCGAACACCTCGGCGGGCGGCGCGTCGATCGTCTTGGTGAGCGTGAAGTCGGCATTGGCCGGCGTCACCCGCTGGGTGAGCTGCTGGTAGGCGCGCTCGCGCAGATCGTGGAGGTCGCGGTAGCCGGCCTCGACGCGGCCGAGGTCATAGTCCTCGGTGATCGGCACGAAACGCTCGCGGGCGAGCGCGGGCAACCGCGCAAGCACGGAATTTGTCGCGAGGATGTACTCGTTCGACGGCACGTGGTTCTTGAGCAGACGGAACGCGATGTTCACATCGGCACCGACGAGATCGACCGTGCCGCGTACGTGCACCGTGGAGTACGTGCCGTGCTGTGCGACGAACTTCAGGGTGAGGCTCGGCACGCTGCGGCACGCTTTGCACGGGCAGGTGGTCGCCGCGACCATCGCGCGCACGCGTCGGTGGAAGGACAGGAAGGCGTCCTCGAGGCAGGGGATGACCTCGTCCTCCTCGCCCACGCAGATCAGCGCATCGCCCTGGATGCGCGCGAGACGGAGGTGCCGCTCGAGCTCGCGTGAGGTGACCTCGAGGAGCTCGGCGAGGATCTCGCGCGAATGTTCGATCTCGGTGTCCGCGACGAACGTCGTGTAGCCGGAGATGTCGGCGATCGCGATGTAGCCGGTGACCGTCTCGGGCACGGCTGGATATTACGTTGGGAAGGTCCTGCGCACTGCGCGCAGTCAGACGCTCTGAGAGAGCGCTCGGGCAGCGCGGCCGGGAAGCTCGCGGCCGAGCTGCTGCGACATCCATGCGCTCGTCGCCGCGAGACGTTCGACGTGCAGACCGGTCTCGATGCCGAGGCCGTTGCACATCCACACCAGGTCCTCGGTAGCGAGGTTGC
>JANNUM010000523.1:0-1699 GCA_031395235.1 Chloroflexota bacterium | reverse complement strand
GCGCGACCGCGCTGCGGTTCGCGCAGGAAGGGGCGCGCCTGCTGCTCGTCGATCGGCGCCCTCACCGGCCGAAAGCCTGGCCCCACCCCTCAGCGATAAAGGACTCTTACATTCGCACGCGCTCCTGACGCGGTGATCAGCCGCGTCAGCACCAGGCCTTCCTACAATCCGCTGACCAGATGGCACGCACGATCGTTCGCGGTGAAGGGTCGGGTCCGCCCCCGGAGGGTCTAGCCCGGGTCGCGCTCGCGATCGTTGGCGTCCTTGTGTCCGTTGGCGCCGCCGTGACTCTGGGCACGCTCTATTCGCTCGTGTGGACGGGCGGCCAACCGCTCGAGGGGCTCGTGCGGGACGTGCAGCTCACCACCGCTGGGATCATGACGGCGGAAGCTGCGCTTCTCTGGCTCCTGCTCAAACGCGCCTACGGCCGGAGCGCTGAGCAGATGGGCATCCAGACGCGCGCGCTCGCGGCTGCCCTGAGCGAAAGCGAGAGCGCCTACGACTCCACGCTCCGTGCGCTTTCTATTGCGCTCGACGTTCGCGACCGCGAGCTCGAGGGGCACTCACAGCGCGTCGCGCGGTACATGGATCTCATGGCTCGCGAGCTGCGCACACCCAAAGTCGATCTGCCCACATTGCGGCGCGGCGCGCTGCTCCACGACCTCGGAAAGATCGGCATTCCTGATGAGATCCTGCGAAAGACCGGGGAGCTCGCTGGTTCGGAGTGGACGATCATGAAGCGCCACCCGTCGTACGGCGCACGGATCCTTGCCGGGATCCCGTTCCTGAGCGGCGCGGCGGAGATCGTTCGGCATCACCACGAGCACTACGACGGGAGTGGCTACCCCGACGGGCTGGCCGGCGAAGAGATCCCCGTTGGCGCCCGCATCTTCGCCGTCGCCGATGCTTTCGACGCGATGACGTCCGATCGGCCGTACCGCAAGGCGATGAGCCTCGCGGACGCTCGCGCGGAGATCGGGCGCTGCTCGGGCGGTCAGTTCGATCCCGCGATCGCGAGCGCCTTCCTACGCATCCCGCCCGATCGCTTGTCGGTGGTCACAGCGGACGCGGGACCACCGCACTAGCCCCGCCCTCCTGCTATCAGCGCGGCCTCCGGGCGCGCGCGCAGTCGAAGCATCGCGAGCACGCCGAGCGCGGGACCGGGAACGAGCACGAGGAACGCCCAGTTCCAGCCCAGCGCGTCGCGCACGAGCGGCACGATCCAGATCGTCGCGATGGTCAGCAGGAATCCAACGGCCATCTGCACCGTGAGCGCGGTCCCGACGTACGACTGGTCCGACAGCTCCGTCACCATCGTCGAGAACTGCGCCGAGTCGGCGATGACGGCGATCCCCCATACGATCCCGAGCCCGATCACGAGCGCGGGCGCGGCGCCGAACACGACGCCGGCGAGCGCGGCGCACGTACCTGACACTGCCATCGCAAGCGCCGTCGTCCGCGTGCGTCCCCAGCGGTCGCCGAGCACGCCTCCCGCGTAACAGCCGATCGCACCGGCGCCGACAACGGCGAACGTACCGATCGACGCGAGCGACCCGCCGTCGGCGACACCGGCGACCCGCAGGCTCTCGCCCAGGTACACGGCAAACCACGACCACATCGCGTAGAGCTCCCACATGTGCCCGAAGTAGCCGAGGTTCGCGAGCCGCACCGCGGGATCGCGGAACGCGCGCACGATGAA
>JANNUM010000512.1:0-4476 GCA_031395235.1 Chloroflexota bacterium | reverse complement strand
CCGCTCGCCTTTCGCCGGCGGGACGAGATCGATGGTCTCCTTCACCAATGCGACGCGGTACGCGCCTAGGTAGACCTCCTGGCGTTCCGGCCAACCACCTACCCACAATTGCGTCCATCAAGAGAACCTCACGAACTGCGGCGCCTCTACTGCACAGCCAAGCTCGGTTGTGGTAACAGTGGCCGATTGTTGCCACGTTCATGGTCGCGGAGAGGATCGCGGAAACGCCGGGGTTAAGCACACGGAAGTGGTAACAGCTCGGCTCGTTCAGGACGAGCGCGGCTGGCTGCGGATCGCAAGCGGATCGGCAGCGTAGAGTCCGCGGGTGAGCTTCGCGGTCACCGCTGACGCGTACGACCGCTTCATGGGCAGGTATTCGGCTCGGCTCGCCCCCCAGCTTGCGGACTATGCCGGCGTGCGTTCGGGGCAGCGGGTGATCGATATCGGTTGCGGCCCCGGTGCGGTCACGAGCGAGCTGGTCGATCGCCTCGGCCCCACCAATGTCTTCGCGGTCGATCCATCGGAGCCTTTCGTCGCGGCTGTTCGCGAGCGCTTCCCTACCGTCGACGTACGGCTCGCGGCTGCGGAGCAGCTGCCGTTCCCGGACAAAGCGTTCGACGCGGCGCTGGCGCAACTGGTCGTCCACTTCATGTCGGACCCAGTCGCGGGGCTGAGCGAGATGGCGCGCGTCGTGCGGCACGACGGTGTTGTCGCGGCCTGTGTCTGGGATCACGCCGGTGAGCAGGGGCCGCTGAGCGTCTTCTGGCAGGCGGCGCGCGAGCTCGATCCCGATGTGAAGGACGAGTCGCAACTAGCGGGCGCGCGGGAGGGCCACCTCGCCGAGCTGTTCGTGAATGCGGGTCTTCGCGGGGTCGAAGCGACGGCGCTTGTGGCCACGGTGTTTCACGCTAGTTTCGAGGATTGGTGGGGGCCTTTCACTCTCGGCGTTGGTCCGGCTGGCGCCCATGCGGCGGGACTCGAGGCCGATCGCCGCGCCGAGCTCAGGGAACGCTGTCGGGAGCTGCTCCCGACAGCGCCTTTCGAATTGGCGGCGCGGGCATGGACAGCGCGCGGTCTCGCGCACTGAGCGGAAGACGGGCGCTATCCGCGCCGATCACCCCTCGATGCGCCACCCTGTGAAGCGGACGCGGCAAGTCGTCGGCAGACACCTAAAGCACACGCGCGCGAGCGTCCTCAAGCGCGCCGAGGCCGAATACCAGACCCTCGACGCCATCGTGCGGCGCCTTCGGCCGGCCGACTTCGGGCGGTACGTGTTCGACGAGCGCGCGCCGATCCGGTGGACGGTGAAGGACGTGATCGCGCACCTCACCGCGTGGAAGCTGCGAGACGTCCGGCGCATCAGCCAAGACCGGAGCCCGCTGAAGGCGTACGAGGCGCCGTATGACAGCGACCAGGCGAACACGCGCATCTACGAGCGCTCGCATCGCACGCCGGCGAAGACCATCGTTGCGGAGCACCGCGCCGGGCACCGCGCGATGCGCAAGGCGCTGCGCGAAGCCCCCGCCGAGCGCTTCGCCAAGAGATGGTCACCGCACTGGCCCGCCGACCTCGTCGGCCACGTCGGCTCGCACCGGCGCATGCACTTGGACCCGCTCTTCGCGAAGCCCGCGAAGCCATAGCGTCACGGCCGCTAGCGGCTATTCCTGTCGGCGACCGGCACAAGCGCTGCCCAGGGAACCGTGAAGGCAAGACGTCAGGGCGGCGGCGAACTGGGGTACGGACCTGAGCGGAAGACGGGATTCGAACCCGCGACCCCGTCCTTGGCAAGGACGTGCGCTACCGCTGCGCCACTTCCGCGTGCGCCGGATCGCTCCGGAACGACTCGATTATAGGACCGCTGCGAGCCGCCGGATGCGCGCTACTGGCTCGGGATCGTCCAGTCCTTCGGCACGATGTGGATCCAGGTCTGTCCGGGCGAGAGCCGCACCGCTTCGCCGGCGGCGTTGGTCAGCGTGAAGACGTCGAAGATGTCAGGTCGCGACCAGGTGACCTCCTGTCGGCGGCCGTCGCGGAAGACGACGCCTACTCCGGTACCGGTGAGGACCATGTCCAGCTTCGGGTTGCCGGCCGGATCAAGTCCGAACGCGTCCGTGAAATACACGTCGGTCAAGATGATCACGATGTTCCGCGCGGCGACCGCCTCGCGATTCTCGCCGTCGACATCGCGCACGCCATTGTTGAACCGCGCGTACGTCCGCGACGCCGCGTCGTACTGATAGCTGACCCCGAAGAGCGCGCGATACGGCACGTTGATCGTGTTCGCGGCGACGCTGGTCGCGAATCCGCCGGCGAGCAGATCCGAGACCGACGGCGGAAGGAAGTCCCAGGCGGGCACGCGCGCGGGCTGGTCCGCGTCGGGTGCGGCGGCGATCGCCCCGCGCAGCGACTCGTACGTGGTGAAGTAGTTGTAGGGCGCGGGTCGGAAGGCCACGCGATAGCCCCATCCATAGTTGGGCCGGAGGTCGATGTACCGATGCGCCACGGCGTCGTCGTAATGGAGGGCCATGAGCTCCTCGGGTCCACCGCCGGAATACACGAGCGCGGCACCGAGGCTCGGGACGACCGGCAGGTCGGTCATGCGCACGCTGCGAACCGAACCGATGACGTCGGGATCACGAGACTGGAACACCGCCGCGAGTCGCGTCACCAGGCCTTCGACCAGCCATTCGTAGACCTGATCGGCCTTGGTGATCCCGTAGTGAGGACGGGCGGTCGGATTGTTGTCGATCTTCACGTAGAGCGGACGCTTCGTGGCTGAGCCGCCGCCGAGTGGCAGGCCGGTGAGGGGCCAGCGCGGGCAGAGCGTCTCTTCAGTGGTGGCGGTGAGCTTGAACGAAGTGCCCAGGTTGCGCAGCAGCGCGCTGCGCGCCTGAACGCCGTCCGTCGGGGCCAGCCCGAGCGCATCGATCCTGCGGTCGCCGTTCCAGTCGCCGACAAGAAGCGCCGTCGCGCCGGCGCACGCCGACGCGGATGGCAGCGCGGCCCAGCCCGCCCAGCTGTTCGACGGACGGAATGTCGCGGCCGCGTCGAACACGTGGAGCTTCGCGCTGCCGTCGGGATCGCCGTACAGCGATAGAAGGTCGTCTTTGCCATCACCGGTCACGTCCGCCGCGACGATCGACGCGCGGCCCAGGTCGTATTCACCCTCGGCGGTCTCATACACGTTCTGCTGGAGCACGAGTCCGGTCGGCGTTGGATCGAAGACGTTCAGGCGCACGCGCGAATTCGGATACTGGTACAGCGCGGCGAGCTGCTGTCCGCCGCCAGTGCGAGTGAAGCGCCCGACCGCGAAGCGCATGCGCGAGAGGTCGACCTGCCCAGTTCCGGAGGCGTAGACGCCCTGGGTGCCGCTGAACGTCAACGACGTGCCGCTCGACTCGAAGTAATGGATCCGCATGTCGAAGTCCTCGTTCTGGTACGCGACGAGCACCGCGTCGCGGTCGTTCGCCGCGAACTTCCCCGCCATCACGTAGCGGGCGCGGCTCCAGAGATACTCGTCGCCGCCCCACCACTGCTCGGGCGGCATGAATGCCGTTCCCGTGGACTTGAAGACGAACAGCTTCGAGCGGTGCTCGGCCGCGTCGTACAGCGCGACGAGATCGTCCCTGCCATCGAACGTCACGTCCGCGACGGCGAACTTCGCGTGAGCGAGTGAGAAGGACCGCGGCGCAGTCGTCAACCACGTCGATTCGGAAAAGGTCTCGCCATCGGCATTGGCCTCGCGGACAGTGATCTTCACGCTCGAGTCGCGAAGCGGATCCTGCAACAGCGCGATCTGCGATTTGCCCGGTCCGCTGAACGCTCCGCTCGCGGCGACGCTCGTACCGAACACCCCCACGGACCGCACGTCGGTGAGAGGCCGCGGGGTCGGAATCGGCGTCGGGCTCGGTGGCGGCGCCGAGGCGGCAGCGGTGGAGGGCTCGGGGCTGGCCGACGGGAATAGCGAACTCGAGCAGGCCGTGAGCACCGCGACCGACAGGGCGAGCAGCCTTACAGCGACGCGACCATAGGACCGCCCGTGCGGCACACTCCGGTAATCGCGCTCAGTCGCCTTCATAAACCAGCAGCTCCACCACGACGCGCACGGCGGCCGCGCCGCCGCAAGCATCAGCCCACTGCGGTCGCGTTCGTCGTCGCCCGCACGGCCCGGCGCTCGTACCGCTTGGCCGGCGTGAGCACGATCGGCGCGAGCGGCGGCGCGTCGACCCAGGCGCGGCGGCGCTCCTCCGGCACCACGCCGTACGTCGTCATGCGCTGCCGTGGCGTGCGGCCGATCGAGCGGATGATCCGCTCCATCTCCGGCGGCGGCAGCTCCTGGCCCATCTCACCGCCGGCCGCGCGAGTGATGCTCTCGTTCATCAGCGTCCCGCCGGCGTCGTTCGCGCCCGCGCGCAGGCAGGCCGCGAGTCCCTCGGGCCCCATCTTCACCCACGAGGCCTGGATGTTCGTGAAGTG
>JANNUM010000455.1:0-2643 GCA_031395235.1 Chloroflexota bacterium | reverse complement strand
AGGTACGCGGCGGGATCGGCGGACGCGCGTGCCCGCCCGGTGAGCCGATAGACCCAGCTCGTGACGTGGCCGAAGGGTCCGGCGCCACGTGGCCGGGCCGCGAGCCGCGTCGCGGCGACGGCCTGCCGCTCCAGGCCCGGGATGTCGACGAGAGCGAGCACGCCGCGCGCGACGGAAGCGAGCACCCGCTCGCGCCGTCCCGGGTCGATGAGCGGTGTCACCTCTCCATCGGCCACGCCGGCGCTCGTGGCGAGCTCGCGTACGGCCTGGTGCGCCTCGGCGGCGACGCGCGATGCGATCACGCGCTTCGCCTGGACGCCGGAGTCCAGCCAGTGGCGGAACTCCGTGACGCCGGCCGCGCCTTCGCGCGCGCGTGTGATGACGATGCCGATGTCGGCGAGGCCTTCGCGTCGAAGCTGCGTGCGCAGGTCGTCGCTGACGCGTGTCGCGTCATCCGGACGCAAGAGGTCGGTGCGATTGAGCACGACCAGCTGGTGGCGGAGCTGTGGACCGAACCTGCGCAGATATCCGCCATGCATGACCTCGTCTTTGTACTTCTCGGGATCGACGACCCACGCGACGGCGTCGACGCGCGGGAGGAGCGCATCGACGCGCTCGCGGTGCGCTGGAGCGATGGAGTCAAAGTCGGGCAGATCGAGGACCGCGAGCTCGCCAAGGCTGTCCGCCCCATGTTCGCGAACATGCGTGACGCCGAGCCAGGTCAGAAGACCCGAGAGGTCGCGGCGTCTGTCGGCCGGGACCCACGCGACGGGCTCGGCCGTCGTCGGGCGACGCGAGCTCGCGGGACTCACCTCCTGGCCGGCGATCGCGTTGAGAAGGGTGGACTTTCCGACTCCGGTCCCGCCGGCGAGCGCGAGCACGTAGGCGTCGCTCGGGAATCCGAGACGGGCCCGGGCCGTCTCGCGCACGCTCGCCGCCGCCGTCGCGTCGAGGCCCAGCGCCGCGGCGGCCGCGATCGCTTCGTCCAGATGCCCGAGGCAGCGCTGGAGATTCAAGCGCGCAGGCCCTCGACCGCGGCGCGCAACTGAGCCGCGAGCTCGCGCAGCATCGTCGGCGGTGGGGCGAGCGCCTCGAACCGCTCGCGCTCGTGCGCGAACAGCGACGTCAGGAGCGCGTCGAGTCGAGCTCGGGCTTGCTCGATGAGCTGCTCCATCGCGCGCTCACCGAAGAGCGCCTCGAGCAGCTTCTGATTGAGGAATGCCGTACCGGCCGCGATCCCGAACTCCGCGCCGGTCAGCCCTGCGGTGTGCGCGAACACGCCCAGCATCACCGCGACACCGACGGCGTTCACCCCGAGCGCGGCGACCTGCGCGACGGCGCGCTTCCGGCCCCCGCCCATGCGCACGTCGTCGATGGTCGCGCGCATCCACGTCGCAAGGCCTTCTCGGATCGCAGGCGCCAGCCATTCGGATGCCGACCACAGCGTTGGATCGCGGTCGATCAAGGCCGCCGCATCCGAGCGGTCGGACCACGTGGACGCGGTCCGGCGCGCCGCATCGCTGGCGTGACGCAGCGCGAGCGCCTCGAGCGTGCTCACCACCTCCTCCTCCACCATCGCCACCGGCGCGGTCGGCGTCCCGCGGAACGCGGTCATCAGCAGCCCGCGCAGCCTTCCGAGACCGGAAGAGACGAAACGCGTGATCTGATCAGCGCCGACGAAGTCGTGCCAGCGACGCAGCACCTCGCTGCGAAGCAGCACGCCGCTGCGCAGCGTGCGGGAGAGCGCGGCGAGCTCCTCCGCGAACCTGGTCTCGGCGATGCGTCGGAGTGCCTCGGCGTCGATCGCCTCGTGTTCCAGATCGTCCGCGACGGCGTGCACGAGCGGCGCGAGTCCGCGAACGGCACCGGCGAGCGCCTCCGCGGCGACGCGCCGTCGCTCCTCGCTCTCTGACGCGAGCCGCTCGATCCGGTCCAGGAGCGGGCGGACCTTCTCTCGCGCGAGCCCGTGCACCCGCGGATCGACGTCGCCCTCGGCGACCGTGATCAGATCCAACGTGCCGTCCGTCTCGCGGGCACCGGCCTCGCTGAGCAGGCGGCGCGCGTCGGCCAGCACGACGTCGCGGTCACGGGCATCAACGGGAACGCGGTTGAGCACCACGACGAGCGGAAGCCCGCGCTCGCGCACGCGACGCAGGACCTGCCACGGCACGAGGTCCGCGTAGCGCGTAGCCGTCGTCACGAAGACGCAGAGGTCGCAGGCCTCGAGGAGAACGTCCGCCAGCAGGCGGTTGTCGCGCTCCACTGAATCGATATCCGGCGCATCGATGACGGCGACACCGGATGACGTGACAGGAGCTATCGCATGCACGATGCGATCGGTGGAAGCGAGCCGCAGCCGGCCACCGGACAGGATCTGTTTCGCGTCGCCTTCGCTCGCGTAGAGGACGGCCTCGCGCGTCGTCGGCCGGAGCACGCCGGCGCGGCTCACCTCGGCGCCCGCGATCGTGTTGAGGAGTGACGACTTCCCTGCGCCGGTGGATCCGAGGAGCAGCACGAGCAGCGGCGCCTCGAGATCGGCGGCGCGCGGCCGAACGAATCCTTCCAGATGATCGCGGAGCTGGCGCGCGCGCTCGTGCGCCGACGGGTTCGTCGGCGCGAGTCCCAACCGCCGTTCCGCGAGAT
>JANNUM010000437.1:0-2067 GCA_031395235.1 Chloroflexota bacterium | reverse complement strand
AACTTCCAGCTCGCGGTGGCGCTCATCGATCACGCCATGGATGTACAGCGGGCGATCGAAGAGCCGCGCTGGTACCACGAGTCGGGCCGCGCGCTGAAGATCGAGGACCGTTTCTCCGAACAGACCCGCTCCCGTCTCGCGGCGAAGGGTCACGAGATCACGCTCGTCGGCGACTGGGCCGAGGTCACCGGCGGCGCGCAGGCCATCGCGATCGACGAGAACGGCGTGTTCAGCGGTGGCGCGGATCCTCGCCGCGAGGGCAACGCGGCCGGCTACTAGCCGATGCGGTCGTTCTTCATCCCGCTCTTGTACGCCGCGCTGGCGGTCGCGTCGGCGTGCGAGGCGCTGCCGCCATCGCCGGATCCGGTCGCGAAGGCGTACGCGGAGGCGTGGGCGAAGGGTCAATACAAGGAGATGTGGGATCTCCTCACCGAAGAGTCACGTCAGCGAATCGGAACGGAAGGCTTCATCGACCGGTTGCCACGCATCGCCGAGGAGATGACGCTCCGTTCCCTCGAAGCGACGACCGGACCGTCGACGCGTGAGAAGCTTTCGAACGGCTCGCCCGATCCGCGGAGCGCGACGGTGCCGCTCGACGTGACGTTCCACACGACGCGCGTCGGCGACTTCAAACGCGGCACGACGCTCTCGCTCGTGATGGTCGGCGAGCAGGACAAGGCCGTTTGGCGGATCTCGTGGTCCCCGGAAGCGATCCTGCCCAAGCTGGCGGCGGGCCGGCTGGTGCGGATGACGCGCGTTGCGACGTCGCGCGGCCGGATCATCGCGCGCGAGGGCACCGAGCTCGCGACCTTCGTCGACGGCGCGACCGTTGGCGTGGTGCCTGGCCAGATGCGCTCGGAGGATGGGCTCGCGACGAGTCTCGCGCCGATCCTCGGACTCCGGCCCGACGAGATCAAGACGAAGCTCCACCAGTCATGGGTGCGGGCGGACACCTTCGTTCCGATCCGGAACCTGGCGGGCCCGTCACTCACGGCCGCGCGGCCCACGCTCGCGGTCATCGAGGGCGTCCAGCTGCAGGCGACGCGCGTGCGCAGCTATCCAACGGGACTCGCGTCGCAGACGCTCGGTTATCTCGCCGAGGCCAGCGACGTTGAGGCGCAGAAGCGCGCGAGCCGCGGCGTGCAGGCCGGCGACCTCATCGGGAAGGCGAACAGCGGACTCGAGGACACGCTCGACGACGTGCTCGGCGGTACCTACGGCTGGCGCCTGACGATCATCGAGCCCAACGGGGAGGTGGCCGAGCTGCTCGGCGAGACCGCGCCGGTCCAGGGCCTGGACGTCGTGCTCTCACTCGATCCGGCGCTGCAGCTCGCGGCCGAGAACGCGCTCGGCGACCGTAAGGGCGCGCTGGTCGCGGAGGATCCCTGGAGCGGCGAGATCCTCGCCATCGCCAGCCGGCCGACGTTCGACCTCAACGCCTTCGCGAACGCCGACGCGCTCAACATCGCCCGCTTCTCCGCGGACGCTCGCAAGCCGCTCTTCAACCGGGCGACGTTCGGCCTGTACCCGACCGGCTCCTCCTTCAAGCCGATCACCGCCGCCGCCGCGATGCGGGAGGGCCTGTACAAGTGGGGCGACCGGATCGATTGCCCTAAACGCTGGACCGGTTACGGAGAGCAGTGGGCGCAGCTCAATCACGAGACCGAGGACCTTGGCCTCATCGACCTGCGCACTGCGCTCGCGCGCTCGTGCAATACGTTCTTCTACGAGCTTGGCAAGCGCCTCAACGACCGGAACACCGATCTGCTGCCGAATGCCGCGAAGAGCTTCGGCCTCGGTAAGGCGACGGACATCGACTACGTGCTCGAGGCGGAGGGGATCGTGCCGAGCCCAGCGTGGAAGGCGCAGCGTCCCACAGACAAGACGTGGAATCCCGGCGACGCGACCAACCTCGCGATCGGCCAGGGCTTTCTCCTCGCGACGCCGCTGCAGATGGCGAACTACGCCGCGGCGCTCGCCAGCGACGGGATCGTGTGGAAGCCGCGCTTGGTGATCGAGTTCCGCGACCGCTCCGGCGCGGTCCAGAGGAAGTTCGAGAAGGCGGAG
>JANNUM010000414.1:0-9279 GCA_031395235.1 Chloroflexota bacterium | reverse complement strand
GACCCGCGCACGCAACGCGCCTGGCAGTATCGCGAGAACGACGAGGCCCGCGATGATGTGCGCGATCGCTTGGATGTTGAGGATGGGAACGACACCGACTCCCCGAGCGTGCCGGCGATGCCGATACCAGTCAATCCGAGGAGTGCCATCGTCGTTCCGAGCGCGCCCAGGACGCGGCCGCGATATGCGTCGGCGACCGTGCTCTGGATGATGGCGTTCACAGTTGGGAAGAACACTGCCACCGGCACGCCGACGAGAACGAACAGCGCAGCTATGAAGACGAAGGTCGATCCAAACGCTGGCGAGTTGAAGATGATGAAGTCGATCACGCCGAACCCCCTCCGCGGGATGGACGAACTGCGCGAGCAACGACTCGACCGCGGCGACCGCGTACACGTACCAGACGTCGTCGGCCGAGCGAACGGCTTGCAGTGGGCAAGGCGATGCCCTGAAGGACGTTGCCGACGATCAAAGTGCGGCGGCGGTCCCAACGATCGACGAGGACACCCGCAAAGGAGCTGAAGATCAGGCGCGGAAGCGTGGATGCCGCGAACATCGCGCTCGTCGCAAGCGCGGATCCCGTGAGCAGGTACACGTGGATCGGAAGACCGACGTAGAGGATCCAGTCGCCCATGACGGAAACGAGGCCCGCGGTCCATAGAGCTGCGAAGTCCCGGTCGCGGAGGAGCGCGATCGACCGGATCTAGCTCGTCCCCGTCAGCTTCGGCCGCTGTTCCTCGCGCTGCACGCCGCCGTCGGCGCCGCGGAAGAGGTAGCCGACGCCCGGCACGGTCTGGATCACGTCGCGCGCCTTGCCGTCCTGCGTGAGCTTGCGGCGCAGCCGGCTCACGTTCAGCTTCACGAGGTCGCCGCCGACGTCCGCGTCGTAACCCCATACGCCTTCGAGGATCTCCTCCTGCGTAAGGACGCGACCGGGGTTCGCCATGAAGTGGCGAAGGAGCTTGAACTCGGTCGGTGAGAGATGGACCGGCACGTCAGCAGTGGTCACCTCGTGCGTCGCCTCGTCGAGCACGAGATCGCCGGTGCGATACACCACGGGCGCCGGCCGGCCGCGCGTTTTCACCGAGCGCCGGAGGATCGCCTTCTCGCGCGCCACGAGCTCCTTGGGCCGGAACGGTTTCGTGATGTAGTCGTCCGCGCCAAGCTGCAGACCACGGAGGATGTCGCTCTCGTCCTGACGCGCCGAGAGGAGCAGGACCGAAACGTGCTCGTCGACGTGACGGATCCGTTCGAGGACGACGAAGCCGGTGAGCTTTGGAAGGTTGATGTCGAGAACGACAAGGTCGGGACGCTCGCGGCCGACGGCCTCGACGGCGGACTCGCCGTCGTAGGCCCTCACGACGTCGTAACCCTCGCGGCGCAATGCGTAGTCAAGCAGCTCCACCAGGTCGCGGTCGTCATCGACGACCAAGAGCTTCACTACGCGCCTGCCTCCTCCGCGAGCTGTCGAGCTTTAGGAAGCGTGAAGTGTACCGAAGTGCCACGTCCGACCTCGCTCTCGACGCGGATGTCGCCGCCGTGCGCGACGATGATGGCGCGGCAGATCGTGAGCCCGAGCCCGAGGCCGCCGGCCTGGTCCCGGACCTCGCGCGAGCGGAAGAATCGTTGGAAGAGCCGCGGCTGCTCGTCAGCCGGGATGCCTGGGCCCTCATCCGCGACGCTGACCTGCACAAAGCCGTCGCGCACCGCGGTCGCGACCGTCACGGTCGTCGCCTCGGGCGCGTAACGGCTGGCGTTCGCGATGAGGTTGGCGAGGACCTGCACTGTGCGGCGCGGGTCGGCGAGAACGCGGTCGGAGTCCGGACGTAGGCGGGTCTGGAGCGTCTGATGTTTCGCGTCGAGGAGCGTCTGCGTGAAGTCCATCGCCTCCTGCAGGCAGCTCCGTACGCTCGCCGGAACGGCACGGACCTGGAACGTCCCGGCCTCGATGCTCCCGGCGTCGAGCAGGTTCTCGACGAGGTGCTCGAGACGCAGGGCGCTACGTCGCAGCGTCGACACCATGGTCACCAGCTGCGCTGGGGGCATCGACAGCGCGTCGTCCACGAGCAGGTCGAGCGTCGCCGAGAGCGCGGCGATGGGGGTGCGCAGCTCGTGCGCCACCTGGAGCAAGAAGTCCTCCTTGAGCCGCAGGAGCTCGGCCTGGGCGGTGACGTCGCGGATGGTGTGCAGCACACCGCGCTCACCGATGGCCGTGCTCACGATCTCCAGCACGCCCATCCGGTCCTCGCGCGGGAACCACGTGCGCCGCACGTGGTGGCCGTCGGTGTCCTGCACCGTGGTCGCGCCCGTGACGAGGAGCAGCTCCTCGAACGGACGTCCTGCCAGCTTCTCCTCGCCGAGCACGCGGAACGCCGCCGGGTTGGCGCTCAAGATGATGCCGTCGGGTCCGGCCAGGATGATGCCGTCGGTCAGCGCGACGAACGCGTCTTGGATCGCGAGCTCCTCGAGGGCCCGGTCGTCGGTGCGCCGACCCAGGGAGCGCCTTCGCTCGGACGGCCGTTCGCTCATTGCGCCGGGATCCGCAGGCGCACGCGCGTGCCCTGACCAGGGCTCGAGTCAAGTGAGAGCTGCGCGCCGATGAGGCGCGCCGACTCGCGCATCTGCAAGAGGCCGAGGCTGCCGCGCTTCGCGTAGTTCTGGAGGACCGAGGCGACGTCGAATCCCTGACCGTCGTCCTCGACCATCGCGACGACGGCGTTGCCGTCGTCATACACGTCGATCGCGACGTTCGCCGCGCGGCCGGTCTTGATCGCGTTGTTCGCAGCCTCACGGATGACGGTGAACGCGCCCGCCTCGATCTCCGAGGCGAGGCGTCGCTGCGATTCGACGCGGCGCGTCACCACATGCGAGCCGTTGATGCCGTCGATCCGCTTCGCGAGCGCGTCGACCGCGGCCGGCAGCCCGCCGTCTTCGAGCGCGAGCGGACGGAGCGCGAACATGATGTCGCGCAGTCCCTTTTGCGAGTCGACCAGGCGAGCGCGCAGCGCGACCAGCTCGGCGAGCGCGCCGTCGACATCAT
The DNA here is from genome assembly GCA_031395235.1 of Chloroflexota bacterium. Taxonomy (GTDB): domain Bacteria; phylum Chloroflexota; class Limnocylindria; order P2-11E; family P2-11E; genus CF-39. The sequence goes on along the minus strand of JANNUM010000414.1, from coordinate 6,239 downwards.
TCGCGGCGCGCCGCGTCACGAGCTCGATGCTGATCGCCGCGTTCGCGAGCGTCTGCGCCACGCCATCGTGGAGCTCGCGCGCGAGGCGGTGGCGCTCCTCCTCCACGACTTTGACGACGCGCAGGCGCTCGGCGGCCAGCTCGTCCGAGAGCTGCACGTACTCGAGGGCGACGCCGGCGGAGCTCGCGAGCGCCTGGATGAGCCGCTCGTCGTCCTCCTGGAAGGCGCCCTCGTGGTCGTTCACGGCCTGCAGCACACCGAGCCGGCGCCGGTCGCGGGCGTCGATCGGCGTGACGAGCATCGAGCGCGTCCGGAAGCCGCTCCGCGCGTCGACGCTGGGGTCGAAACGCGGGTCCTCGTACGGCTCGTCGATGCGCAGCAGACGTCCGGCGCGCGCGACCTCTGCCGCGAGGCTGCGCCCGTCGAGCGGGAGACGGATCTCCGTGAGCTCGCTTTGCGTGAGCACCCGTGACCAGAGCTCGTTCTTTTCGTGATCGATGACGTACAGCGTCGCGCGCTCGCAGTCGAGCATCGCCTTGGCGGTGTCGACGATCCGGGTGAGGACGCGGTCGACGTTCGCCTCCAGCGCGAGCTCCCGCTGGAGCTGGAGCAGGGCTGCGAGCTGCGCGGAGTCGTTCACGTTCGCCATGCGCGCTGATGCTATGACGGCGCCTTGACTTTGCCCTCGGCGATCCCGCGGACCGTGTCGAGCGTGTCGATCTCGTCAACTGGCTTGTCGGGGCGGAGGCGCACGATCCGCGGGAAGCGCATCGCGTAGCCGGAGTCGTGCCGGTCGCTCTCCTGGATCTGGTCGAACGCGACCTCGATGACCGTGTCCGGCCGGACGATGCGTGCACGGCCGAGGTCCTTCACCGTCGTCGCCAGGAAGTGCTCGGTCATCTCCGTGATCTCATTGTCGGTAAGACCCGAGTACGCCTTGCCCACGACGCGCAGGCGGTCGCCATCGCGCACCGAGAAGGTGTAGTCGGAGAGCACTCCGTGGCGCTTGCCGTGCCCCCACTCGACGGCGGTCACGACCACGTCGAGCGTGCGCAGCGCGCGCTTCACCTTCAGCCACTCCATGCCGCGCCGGCCCGGCCGATAGGGCGACCGCGGGTCCTTCACCATCAGCCCCTCGTTCCCGCGCCCGCGTGCGCCGAGGAACTCGCGGTCGAGCGCGGTGACGAGCTCGTCGCCGGTCGCCTCGACAGTCGTGTGGCGCGCCAGGCGGAGTGGCGCCGTCAGCGGAAGCGTGCGCAGCAGCTCGTGTCGCTCCACGAGCGGCAGGTCGAGGAGCGCCCGCCCGTCCCGCTCGAGGAGGTCGAACACGACGAGGGACGCCGGCAACCGCTCGCGCACCTCGCCAGAGACATCCTTTCGGCCGAGGCGTGTCTGGAACGTGGTGAAGGGCACGGCGCGGTCGCCCTCGAACGCGAGGACCTCAGCGTCAAGCACGAAGCTGCCGGGGATCGCCTGGAGTGCCTCAAGGAGCTCCGGATACCGCCCGGTGACGCGGTCGAAGGTGCGCGAGTAGAGCTCGACGCGGTCCTCGGACTTGTGCACCTGCGCGCGCACGCCGTCGTACTTGTCCTCGACGACGTACGGAGGTGGGAAACGCTGCGCCACCTCAGCGAGGTCGAGCACGGGTGTCGCCAGCATCATCCCGATCGGGCGGAAGCACGTGAGTGCCGGTTCGTCGAGGGTCCCGTGCTTTGCGTGGAGGGCCGCCTCGCCGATGTCGCCGGTGAGCATGTTCGCGCGGGCGACCGCCTCGCGCTCGCGCTCGAAGGCGTGCGCGATGGCGTCTACGAGCAGCCCCTCGCGCAGACCGATGCGCGTCTCGCCGGAGACGATCTTCACGATGTAGCGCGCTTCGCCGGCGTCCGCGCGACGGAGCAACGCGCGCGCCAGCTCGCGCTTGTGGTTCGTGCCGCGGACCGCGGCGATGCCGTCGAACGCGGCCGCGACGTCGGCGAGCGTCAGCGGGTCGCCGTCGCGGGGCGAGTTGCCGATGAGGTCGTGGGCGACGTCGCCGAGGTCGGCGTGGCGTTGGTAGCTCGCGGACATGTCGTCGCTGCTCTTTCCGGAGCGCTCCAGAAGCACGTCCGAGAGCGCGCTCCAGCCCACCGAGAGCACGCGCTCGTCCTTGCGCGGGAACGGCGCGCCTGCGAACAGCCTGCCGGCGATGACCAGGTCGTCATCGTGCAGCCGCGCCAGGTAAGCGCCGAGCAGCCATGTCTTCTCGAGCTTCTTCGTCGTCGCGCGCACGGCATCCGCCGCGCTCACCCAGTCAGCGAAGCGGTCGCTCATACTCCGGGCAGCAAAAAGGAGGCATGCATGGGGATCATCGAGCTGATCATCGTCGTGCTCGTTCTGCTCTGGCTCTTCGGCTACTTCGGCCGTGGCCGCTTGTTCGCGGGCACGCCGTCGCTGGCCAGCGGCAACTTGGTCCACACACTGCTTGTCATTGTCGTCATCCTCGTGCTGCTGCGGCTGCTCCGCCTGATCTGACGCGTCACGGATGCCCGCGTGCACCGCTCGCTAGAGTCGGGCGGTGCAGCGGGCGCCCAAGGAAGATCGCATCCACCGTGTGCCGTACGGGCACGAGGAGCTGGAGTTCATGCTCCAGCCCTGGTTCGACATCGACGTCGCCCGGTCCGGGACCGCCGCGCCCGTCGCCGACCTGCCGGCGGCGACGCTCGAGGCTCTTCGGGGGCCGCTGGGCTCGCCGGCACTCGCGCAGCTCGCGCGCGAGACCGTCGCCGCGCGGCACGGTGCCACGGCCGTCATCGCCGTCACGGATCTCACGCGCGCCTGTCCGGACGACGTCCTCGTCCCGCCGCTGCTCGACGAGCTGAACGCCGGCGGCATCCCCGACGAGCGGATCACGGTGATCGTCGCCGTGGGGCTCCACCGCGCGACGAGCGACGCCGAGAAGCGCGAGAAGCTCGGCGGCGTCGTCGACCGCGTGCGCGTCGTCGACTCAGACGGCCGCGACGCGACGCAGTGGGCGGATCTCGGACCGATCCCCCCGTACGGCGTGCCGGGATCCACACAGAGGATCGTGAAGGACGCCGACCTGGTGATCGCGACCGGCATCGTCGAGCCGCATCAGTTCGCGGGGTACTCGGGTGGCCACAAGACGATCGCGATCGGCTGCTGCGGCGAGCCGGTCATCACCGCCACTCACGGCATGCGCTTCCTCGAGGACCCGGGTGTGCGTCTCGCAAAGATCGAGGGCAACCCGTTCCACCAGACCATCGTGGAGATCGCGCGCCGCGCCGGCCTGCGCTTCTGCCTCAACGTCGTCACCGACGACCGCGAACGCGTCGTCGCCGTGGCCGCGGGCGCTCCCGATGACGTCCTGCGCGACCTCGTCGCCGTCGCCGCGCGCCTCTACACGCGCAGGGTCGCGAAGCAGTACGACATCGTGATCGCTGGCGTCGGAAAGCCGAAGGACTCGAACCTCTATCAGGCCTCGCGCGCGGCGACGTATCTCCGCTTCGCGCCGACGCCGGTGGTGCGCGAGGGCGGGGCGATCATCATCGCCGCGCAGCTCGAGGAGGGTGCGGGCGAAGGAGCGGGGGAGCAGCGTTTCCTCGCGGCGCTCGAGCGCGCGGAGTCTCCTGCCGCGGTGGTGGACGCGGCCCGGCAGCACTTCGTCGGTGGCGAGCAGCGCGCGGTCATGCTCGCGCTGACGCTGCAGCACTGCCTGGTCGTCGTCGCGGCGTCCGAGGCGCCGGAGGTCGTGCGGCTCGCGAAGCTGCGCGCCGCCGTGGACGTCGAGGAGGCGCTGGACATCGCGTATGAGCACATCGGCCGGCCGACGCGCGCGAGCGTGCTGCTCGTACCGCATGCGCTCCACACGCTCCCGGTCGTGCAGCCGCCCGTGACAGCTTGATCACCGGGCGACACGCTCGATGCTCGAGTCGAGGGTCGATGCACCCGCGGCGCCGACTCTGGCACGTCACTCGCTAGAGTCCCGACGTGGGCTGTTGTCTCATGGGCTGTTTCCGACTCCTGTTCTTCCAGCTCTGGAAGGTGCTGCTGGCTGCGCTGATCGCCATCGTGTTCGCGCGTGTCGATTCATACGTCGAGGGCCGTTATCCGGACAGCACCGCGGGCAAGGCCTGGCGCGCGTATCGCGGACGAGGAAAGAAGAAGGTCCCGCCGCCGCGCTAGCCTTCACCGGTGCCGGTCGCGATCTTCGACATGGACGGCGTGCTGTATCGGGGCAGTATGGTCATGCCATACGCGAGGGAAACGCTCGAGCGCCTGCGCCGCGCGGGCTGGCAGGTGTTCTTCGCGACGAACAACTCGACGGCGACGCGCGCCGACTATGTCGAACGGCTTGGTCGCCTCGGCCTCGGCGGCGACGCCGAGCACATTGTCACGAGCGCGTACGCGACCGCGCACTACCTGGAGCGTCTCGATCCGCCGCCGCGCGATGTGTACGTGGTCGGCGCGAACGGTCTGCGCGAGGAGATCCGCGCCACGGGCATCCCGGTTCGCGATGCGGCGTCGCTTCCAGGCGCCCTGCCGCCCGACGCCGCGGCGGCCGACGGGGTGGACCCCGGAGCGATGCGGCGCTACCTCACGAGTGTCACGCTCCCGCCTCCGGCGGACACCGTCGTCGTCGGCCTCGACCTTCACGTGACCTACGCGAAGATCGCCGAGGCGCAGCGCTGCGTGCTCGCGGGGGCGCGGCTGATCTGCTCGAACCGCGACCGCGCCTATCCCGTGGAGGGACGACTCCTACCCGGCGCGGGAACGATCGTCGCGGCGATCGAGGTCGCGACGGGTACCACCGCGATCTGCATCGGCAAACCTGAGCCGTTCCTGTTCGAGGAGGTGCTGCGCCGGGCGGGGGAGCGCCGCGCGGTCGTCATCGGCGACTCGACCGACTACGACATGGTCGCCGCACATCGCGTCGGCGCGGCGGGCGTGCTCATCCTCACCGGACTGACAGAGGAGAGCGCGGTCGAGCACGCGCGTGGAGAGGCGGTGCCGGACCGGATCATCAGATCGCTGCAGGAGCTCTTCGCGCTCCCGGAGTTCGCCGGGATCTAGCGCGCGGTCACTCCCAGGTGATGCCGAGGGGCTCGATGACGTTCTCCAGAACATCCACGGGCGCCGGCAGCGCACCGAGGTCCGTCCAGGCTGTCTCGCGGCCGTGCTTCGAGTCCTTGGCGAACGCATCGCTGGTGGTCGCGAGCAGTGACAGCGCGATCATGGCGGAGAAGGCCAGTCTCTTGAGCAGCTCCTTCATGTCATTCCCCCTCTTACAAAGACACGCGAACGGCCTCGACGGCCTGCTGGTAGACCTGCTGGTGCGGGCTCTCGGCGCCGCGCGCGCTCTTGCGCCGCTCGCCGACCACGGTCTTGATGAAGGCCTCGACCACCAGCGGGTTGAACTGGGTGCCGCTGTTGGCGCGGAGCTCGCGCAGTGCCTGCTTGGCGCTCATCGCCGGGCGGTAGGGACGGCTCGCCGTCATTGCCTGGAAGGCGTCGGCAACGGCGATGATCTGCGCCGCTAGTGGGATCTTGTCGGCGCGCAGGCCCTGCGGGTACCCGGTGCCATCGAAGCGCTCGTGGTGGCTCAGAACGATCGGCCGGATGCGCTCGAGCATCGGCACGTTGGAGAGCAGGTTGGCGCCGATGACCGGGTGGGCCTTGACCTCGGCCCACTCGCGCGCGTCAAGGGCGCTGGGCTTGCGCAGCAGGTGCTCGGGCACCCCGATGGTGCCGATGTCGTGGAACAGCGCTCCCAGCTTGATCGCCGCGAGCTCGTCGTCCGAGCAGCCCAGCCGCTCGGCGACCTGCACCGCGTAGAACATCGTCTGTGCCGCGCCCTTGGCGGTGCGCGACTCCTTGGCCTCAAGGGCACCGATGAGCGCGCCGATGACCGACAGGTGCGATTCCTCGAGGCGGTCGTTGGTGCGCCGCAGCATGTCGTTGACCGACTGCAGCTCGTCGTTGCGTGCGCGGACCTCGCTGCTCTTGGCCATGTACAGCTTGAAGCTGTACCAAGCGACCGCGAGCGGGAGAGTGAAGACCACGACACCGAAGACACCGAGGGCCTGCGATGCGAGCGCGAGCGCCGCGCCCTGCGCCGCGGTGGCCAGGAAGTTCACGGGCATCCAGCTGTAGTTGGTGCGCCACACGTGCACGAAGCTCTGACGCTCGCTGATGGAGATGACGAGAGCGGTCGTGGCGGTGTTCACCAGGAAGTACGCCGC
>JANNUM010000410.1:0-8336 GCA_031395235.1 Chloroflexota bacterium | reverse complement strand
GCGCGACGCGACCGCCGTGGTTCATGAACGCGAGCATCGAACGCAGCGCCTCAGGACTGCCGGACATCTCGAGCCCGACGTCGAACCCCTCCAGCATGCCCAGCTCCTTCATCACGGCATCCAGCGTCGTCGTTGTGTAGTCCACCGCGAGCGTCGCTCCCAGGCGGCGCGCGAGCGCGAGGCGGTAGTGGTTACCGTCGGTGACGACGACGTGGCGCGCGCCGACGAACCGGCACACCGCTGCGGCCATGACGCCGATCGGGCCGGCGCCGGTGATCAGCACGTCCTCGCCCGCGAGCTCGAACGACAGAGCGCTGTGCACGGCGTTCCCGAGCGGGTCGAGGCACGCGCCGATCTCGTCGGGCATGCCGGGGGGCAGCACGTACGCGTTCGCCGCAGGCACCGCGACGTACTCGGCGAACGCACCGGGCCGCTGCACGCCGATCCCCGCCGCGTTGCGGCACAGATGGCGGCGGCCGGCGCGGCAGTTCCGGCAGTGCCCGCACGTCACGTGGCCCTCGACGGCGACGCGCTGGCCCGTCTCGAACCCCGTCACCTCGCTGCCGATCTCCGCGACCGATCCCTCGAACTCGTGGCCGATGACGAGCGGAACCGGGATGGTCTTCTGCGCCCACGCGTCCCAGTTCCAGATGTGGAGGTCGGTGCCGCAGATCGACGCGTAGCGGACCCGGACGAGGAGATCGTTCGGGCCGATGGTCGGACGTGGGGCGTCCTCGAGCCAGATCCCCGGCTCGCGGCGGCTCTTGACGAGCGCACGCATTAGATCACCTCGAGTGCGCGACCGATCTTCGCGAAGGCGGCGACCGCTCGATCGACATGCCCGAACGTGTGCGCCGCCGAGAGCTGCACGCGGATGCGCGCCTCATCGCGCGGCACGACCGGGAACGAGAACGCGATCACGTAGACGCCTTCGGCGAGCAACTGGTCAGCGACCTTCGTCGCGAGCTTCGCGTCACCGAGCATCACCGGAACGATCGGGTGCTCGCCGGCGACGAGCCGGAAGCCGTTGGCGGTCATGCCCTTGCGGAAGCGCGCGGCGTTCGCGAACAGCTGTTCGCGGAGCTCGCCGGCCGACTCGATGAGGTCGAGCACGGCGATCGACGTCGCGGCAATGACGGGGGCGAGCGTGTTCGAGAACAGATACGGCCGGCTGCGCTGGCGCAGCAGCTCGACCACTTCTTTGCGGCCGCTGGTGTAGCCACCGGACGCGCCACCCAGCGCTTTGCCCAGCGTGCCGGTGAGGATATCGACGCGCCCGACCACGCCGCGCGCTTCGTGTGAGCCGCGGCCGTGTGCGCCCATGAAGCCAACGGCATGCGAGTCGTCGACCATGACCATGGCTTTGTACCGCTCGGCGAGGTCGCAGATCGCGCCGAGGTCCGCGACGATCCCGTCCATCGAGAACACGCCGTCGGTCGCGATGAGCTTGAAGCGGCTCGACGCCGCCTCCTTCAGCTGGCGCTCAAGATCGGCCATGTCGTTGTTCGCGTACCGGAAGCGCTTCGCCTTCGACAGGCGGACGCCGTCGATGATGCTCGCGTGGTTGAGCGCGTCGCTGATGACCGCGTCCTCTTCAGCGAGCACTGTCTCGAACAGACCGCCGTTCGCGTCGAAGCAGGAGCCGTAAAGGATTGTGTCCTCCGTGCCGAGGAAGCGCGTGAGTCGGTCCTCGAGCTCCTTGTGGATGTCCTGCGTGCCGCAGATGAAGCGGACCGACGACATGCCGTAGCCCCAACGATCGAGCGCGGCGTGCGCGGCCGCGAGGACCCTGGGATCGTCAGAGAGGCCGAGGTAGTTGTTCGCGCAGAAGTTGATGACCTCGAGATCGGGGCGGACCGCGATCTCAGCTCCCTGCGGTGAGGTGATGACGCGTTCCTTCTTGTAAAGACCGCTCTCGCGGATCGAGGCGATCTGCGCGCTGAGCGAATCAAGGAAGCGCTGATCCATGGCCGGAAGCATCATGGCACCGGCGGCGGAAGCGCGACTATTTGAGGTCGAGCACCTTCTTGATCGCGTTAATGAGCTCGATCGGGCCGAACGGCTTCATCAGGTAATCGGAGGCGCCGACCGCGCGGCCTTCGGCTTTGTCAGCGGCTTTGTCGTGCGCGCTGAGCATGACGACGGGCACGTCGCGCGTCGCGGTGTCGCCCTTCAGCGTGCGGCAGACATCGAAGCCGTTGGGCTTGAAACCCTCGAACGTCACGTCGAGCAGCACCACGTCCGGCTTCGCCGTCTTCACCAGCTCCGGCACCGCGCCGGGATCTCCGGTCTCGACCACGCGCCAGCCCTGGCTGGACAGCGTGATCCGGACGAGCTCACGCATGTGGTTCGAGTCATCGGCGACGAGAACGGTGAGCACCATCGGCCGGACGATAGCAGCGCGGCCAAAGCCCGCGCGATTACGAGGTCTTGGTGCCGGATCCCTTCTCGACCTGGTCGCCGTGGATCTCACCCCGCCACGCGCCGGTCGGCGCGCCGCGCGATTCGACGAACTGCTTGAACCGCTCGAGGTCGCCGCTCACGCGGCGCTCGAGGAAGCCAAGCGCGTCACCTACCTTCTCGACCGCGTCGCGCGGCTCGTACGTGAGCTCGAGCGAGACAATCGTCTTGCCGTCTTCGGCGGACTGGAAGGTCACGGAACCGGCGTTCGTCGCCCCGGTGACGCTGCGCCAGGCGACGTGGCGATCCGGGACCTGATCCGTTATCTCGGCCTCCCACTCCTCATCCTTGCCGGCGATCTCGGCGCTCCAACGCAGCCGTTTCTCGTCGAGCTGAACGACCTCCTTGACGCCTTCCATGAACTCGGGGAATGACTCGAACTGCGTCCACTGGTCATACACGATCTTGACGGGAACAGCGACGACGATGTCTTTCTCGATCTTTGCCATGTCTGTCTCCTTTATGCGGTGTTGTTGATGAGCTGGGCGACCGGACCGTGCCAGGTCTGCAAGAAGTCGTGAGCGTCGAGAACGTCATCTTTTGTGAAGGCCGGCGCCTCTTCGTCCTCGCGCTCGACGACCGCAACGCTCGACTCGCCGCATAGGGTGCATGCGAGCGTCACGACCAGCGCCTGCCGCTCCGCCGCGATCCCGCGCACGGAACAGCCCGCGAGTCGTGCGCCGCAGGCCGGGCACTCCATCGTGCGGACGCGCTCGAGGATGGCCCCGATCCAGTCCACGGGACTTTCGACTGCAACTCCGACGCCACCCGGGGTTGCGCTCGGTCGTCTGGCCACCGAGCGCGCCCACGCCTGCCGTCAGCCGGGTGTCGCGTCCTCCGTAGGGAATGCGCCGATGAGCGCGCCCGAGATGCGCGCCTCTGCGACGAGCCCTTCCCACACCCGGTCGAGGCTCGCGGCGTCCGGCCCGAGTTCGCCGCGCCGGCGCGCGAGCAACGCCGTCGCACACGCGCGCAGCGATGGCGCCGCGACGATGACGCCGTCCGAGCCGCGTCCGACGCTATCGGCCTCCTGCGCGGCGCGATGCGCTGCGACGTATTCGTCCACGTCGTCGGGTGGCAGGCCGAGGAGCGCCGAGCCGTCGGCGAGCAGGATCGAAACGACGTCGTACGGCGTCATGGCGTGATTCGAGACGCCACGGCCGGCCACATAGAGGACGTCATGCAAGCGGAGCGTGATGCGGCCATCCGGCGCGAGGGCGTCGGCACGAGCGAGGATCCGCGTGGCGATGGTCAACTCGGTCGCTGGTTGGTCGCGGATGAGCACCCCTGTAGCGTGGCATGCCATGGAACCCGGAGGCCAGCCGGCTCGTTGTAGTGGCATGCGCCCGACGCTTCTCGCGCTCGCGCTCCTCGTGGCCTCCGCCTGCGGCGGAGGTGCGACAAACCGCGCCGCCGACATCACCGGCATCGTGACGAGCGTCGGCGGGCGCAGCGACGGCGTGACGGTGCTCGTTGAGTCGGACCCGTCGCACCCCTCCATCGGCGACAAGGCCTCGGTCGCGGTAACGAGCGGAACGCGCATAACACGGCGAGCCCCGGGCGGCGAGGTCGCCGCGAGCTTCCGCGATCTCGTTCCGGGACTACAAGTTGAAGTGTGGTTCGACGGACCGGTCGCGATGTCCTATCCGGTCCAAGGCAAGGCGCTTGCGCTGGTGATCGTTCGCTAGCTCTCCCAGGTGGGCGACAATCGGACGTGGCCGTCACATTTGACGGTTCGGCGGTGCTTTGAAGGAAGAGATGGAAGTAGCCGAGCGTCTGCGCCTGGGGGCCGTCTCGGGGCCAGGCATGCCGCCGGCCTTCGAAGAGCTGTTCCGGAGGGAGTACTCAAGAGTGGTCGCGATCGCACACCGCGTCGTCGCCGACGCAGCTGAGGCCGAGGACGTCGCACAGGACGTCTTCGTCTCCTTTTATCGCAAGCACCCGGCCGACGCGCACTACGCCGCGCCGTGGCTGTACGCCGCCGCCGCGCACACCGCGCTCAACGTCCTGCGCTCGCGCGAGCGGCGTGGGAAGCGTGACGCGGTCGAGGCGCTCCGCCGCGACGCGCAGGCGCCGGATCCGGCACAGGCCGCCGAGACGGCCGAGACCAGGTCCGAGGTACGCGCGGCCCTCGCGCGCCTGCCGGAGCGCAGCGCCGCGCTTCTCGCGCTTCGCTACAGCGGACTCAGCTACGAGGAGATCGCCGCGGCGCTCGGGCTGCGGCAGTCGAGCATTGGAACGCTGCTCCGCCGCGCGGAGGACGCGTTCCGCAAGGAGGTCGCGAAGTGAGTGACATAGAGGACATGCTTGCCGTCCCGGACCCGAAGGTGGATACGGACCGCGCGCTCGCACGACTGCGCGCACGCGTCGACGCCGAGCGCATCACGCCGGTCACGCGCATGGCCGCGCCGCCGCGCCGTCCGGCCGTGAGCGGCTGGCTGAAGGGACTGTCGGCCGCGGCAACGGTCGCCCTTGTCGCCACGCTGCTCACCATGAGCGGTCTCGCGGAGACGATCCTCACGATCTTCGAGCCGAAGCAGATCGTCGCCGTGCCGATCACCACGAGCGACCTCAGCGGAGCGGCAAGCTTCGACACCTACGGGACGCTGACCTGGACAGAGCAGCCGCGGCCCTATGACGTTCCCGACGTCCGCGTGGCAGCGCGCGAGAGTGGCATGACCGTGCTGATCCCGGGCGACCTGCCCGCCGGTGTCGGCGCACCGCGTTACGGCGTGATGCCGAAAACGACGGCGACCTTCACGTTCAGCGCGGAGAAGACGCGGCAGGCCGCCGCCGCGCAGAAGCGCACGCCGCCGCCGATGCCCGCGAACATCGACGGCAGCAAGCTATTCATCACGGGCGGACCCGCGGTCGTCGCGTTCTACGACGACGGCACAAGCGCGACCCGTGCGACCGGTGCGAGCCCGTTCACGGGGATGCCAAAGCTCGTCGTCGCGCAGGGCAAGCCTCCGGTCGTGCAGTCCGACGGCGTGACGGTCGATCAGCTGCAGAGCTATCTTCTCGCGCAGCCCGGCATCTCACCGCAGCTCGCCGCCCAGATCCGCGCGATCAAGGATCCGTCGAGCACGCTGCCGATCCCGATCCCGGTCGACATGGCGACGTCGAAGAAGGTCACCGTGCAGGGCGTCGAGGGCATCTTCGTCGGCGACTCGACGGGCCTCGGGAGCGCGGTCATCTGGCAGAAGGACGGGATCGTGTACGGCGTGGCCGGCACCCTGACGGAACAACAGGTCCTGGCGGTGGCAAACTCGCTCCATTGATCGACGCGCCCGCGATACGCACGCAGGACCTCGCGAAGAGATACGGGAGCGTCACCGCGCTCGCGGGTCTGACGATGACGATCCCGCGCGGCGATGTCTTCGGCTTCCTCGGACCGAACGGCGCGGGCAAGACGACTGCGGTGAAGCTGCTCCTCGGACTGACCCCGCCGACATCGGGCGACGCCGAGGTCCTCGGCGCGGAGGTCGGCGATCGCGACGCACTGCGCCGCGTCGGTTACCTGCCCGAGCTGTTCCGCTATCAGTCATGGCTGACCGCGCGCGAGGTGCTCGCGCTGCACTGCGACCTCGCGGGCATTGACCGCAGCGCGTGGCAGCGCGAGATCGAGGACGCGCTCGCGATCGTCGGGCTCTCCGACCGCGGATCGGGCCGCGTTGCCACGTTCTCGAAGGGGATGCAGCAACGGCTCGGCCTGGGCGTCGCGCTTCTCGGCTCGCCTGACCTCGTCGTCCTCGACGAGCCCACGAGCGCGCTCGATCCGGTCGGTCGTCACGACGTGCGCGAGATCATCCGCGCGCTCGGCGAGCGAGGCGCGACCGTTTTCCTCAACTCGCATCTGTTGAGCGAGGTGGAGCAGGTCTGCCGCCGCGTCGCCATCGTCGATCGCGGCCGCGTCGTCGCCGAGGGCACGCTCGACGACCTCCTCGGGGGTGACACCGTACGGATCCACGCCACCGGGCTCGATCGCGCCGCAAGGACGGGCCTCGCGGGCTACGGGCAGCTCGACGACGAAGGCGACTGGCTGGTCGTACGCGGGATCGACACCGAGCGCGTGCCCGAGCTAGTCGCCCACATCGTGCGGCTCGGAGGCCGCGTGTACGCGGTCGAGCCTCGGCACGAGTCGCTCGAGGACCGCTTTCTGCGGCTTCTCGGGCAGCCGAACTGATGCTCGCACTCACGATCGCCCGACTCCAGCTGCAGGAGCTGCTCCGCCGTCGACTGTTCCTCGTGCTCCTGCTGCTCACGGTCGTGGTCATCACGCTCACGACCTGGGGCTTCTCGCGCATCCCGGGTCTGGGTGACGGACGCGGGCGCCCAATGACAACGACCGAGATCGCGGCCATCGCGTCGCAGCTGCTGATCCTGGTGATGTTCATGTTCAGCTTCGTGCTCGCGTTCTCGGCCGTGTTCGCCGCCTCGCCCGCCATTTCGGCCGAGGTCGAGTCCGGTATCACGCTCGCGATGCTCGCGCGCCCCGTCACCCGACTCGAGTACGTCGTGGGCAAGTGGTTGGGCCTCGTCGCGACCGTGCTCATCTACGCGGTCCCCGCGTCCGTCGCGCAGATGGTGCTCGTACAGTGGGTCGTCGGCTATTCCCCGCCGCACCCGCTCGAGTTCCTGTTGTTCGTGATCGGCGAGGCGGTGGTGATCCTCACGCTGTCCCTGCTCTTCTCGACGCGTTTCGCCGGCATGGTCGGCGGTGTGAGCGGACTCATCTTGTGGGGACTGGCGTGGATGGGCGGCATCGTTGGCGGCGTCGGGCTGGTCTTCGAGAACGCGACGCTCACGCACGTCGGGACCGCCTCGAAGCTGATCCTGCCCACCGACGGCCTGTGGCGCGGCGCGGTGTGGAGCCTCGAGCCTGCATCGCTCATCGCCGTGGCGCGCGCCTCCGGCCCAGCCGCGGCCGCGAATCCGTTCTTCGCGGCGGATCCACCGCCGCTCGCATATGTCGCCTGGTGCGGTATTTGGATCGTTGGCGTCCTGGCGATCGCGGTGTGGAGCTTCTCGCGGAAAGAGCTCTGAGCTGGCACGGAACTGGCGGATAATCGATATATGAACACCATCAAGATCGTCGGACTCCTGACCCTGCTGACCCTGATCCTTATCGCTGCCGCGCGGCTCTTCTTCGGCCCCGCCGCGGTACTACCGGCGCTCCTCATCTCGCTCGTCATGAACTTCGGTGCGTGGTGGTTCAGCGACCGCATCGCGTTGTCGTTCGCGGGCGCGAAGCCGGTCACCGAGTCTGAGGCGCCGGAGCTCTACCGGATCGTCGGCCGCGTCGCCGAGATCGCGGGTCTGCCGCGGCCACGCATCTTCGTCATCGATCAGCCCGCTCCGAACGCGTTCGCCACCGGCCGCGACCCGGCGCACGCGGTCGTTGCCGTGACGCGAGGCATCCTCGACATCGTCACGGAGCGCGAACTCACCGGTGTGCTTGCCCATGAGATCGGACACGTTCGCAACCGCGACACGTTCGTGATGGCGGTCGTCGCGTCGGTCGCCGGCGCGATCAGCTACATGGCGCAGATGGCGCAGTGGTCGATGTGGTTCGGCGGCGGAGATCGCGATGACCGCAACTCCGGATCGCTGGGCATGATCGGCATGATCCTCGGCATTATCCTTCTACCGATCGCGGCGATGCTGGTGCAGCTCGCGGTCAGCCGATCGCGCGAATACGGTGCCGACGACCAGGGCGCGGCGCTCTCGAACGACCCGCTCGCGCTCGCCTCGGCTCTTCGCAAGATGGAGGCCTACGGCAAGAAGATCCCGCTGCCGGTGAATCCCGCTGTCGCCCCACTCTTCATCGTGCAGCCGCTGCTGCCCGGTGGGCTCGGCGGACTTTTCGCGACGCA
>JANNUM010000393.1:0-3203 GCA_031395235.1 Chloroflexota bacterium | reverse complement strand
CCGCGACGCTGCCGGAGCACCGCGGTCATTCAGGCGGTGCGGTCGACCTCCGCGCCGATCGCCGCGAAGCTCGGCTTCCGCGAGGTCTGCGGCCTCGACTACGCCTGGGAAGGCGCGCCGCACCAGGAGATCTCGATGCTGCAGCTCGCGGATCAGCCCGACGGAACGCGACAGTTAGGCACCCGTGGTGACCGCGGTCCGGCGCATGCCGCTCATGGAGCTCATGTGGCGAACGCACCGTTTCCTATTCCGCGCGAGCGGCGGTCGGATAGGAGCCCAGCTCGGAGCGCTGCCGGTGTTGATCGCCGTTGTCGTGCTCGAGCCGATGACTTAGGCGCTCTCAGGGCCGGGCTATGCCAGGAGCTCCTCGAAGGCGCGGGTGCCAGGCTCGACGTGGCGGAGTCCGCGCAACACGCGAAAGTCGGCGTCCGCGGAAACGAGCGCCTGGGCCTCGTGCCCCAATGCCGTCGCGGCCAGCACCGCATCGAAGGCGCCGAGTTCGGGATGTTCTTCGAACAGACGCAGCCCTCGGTCGAGATGATGGGCCTCGACCACGATCAGCGGCGAGAGGAGCTCGGCGAATCGCCGCGCGAGGCGAGCGGCGTCGTTGCGGCCATGCCGGCGGCCACGGATATGCGCGAACTCCTGGATCACCTCGGGCGTGGTCGTCGCCTCGATCGCGCGAGAGGCCGCCGCGCGGACGAGACGACGCGCCGGCTCGCGCAACTCGTGCTCCGCTCCGACGGCAAGCGCGAGGATCGTCGTGTCGACGACGATCACTTCTTTGCTCCGGCGCGGATCTCGTCCAGCTCCGCCATGAGCTCCCGCATATCCGCGGGCAGCGGCATCGGCGGCGCGGCAAGAATGGCTTTCGCGGCGGCACGCCTTCTCTCGGGTGAGACGGGGTACGCCCGGTCGATCGCTTCACGGACGAGTGCGCCGATAGAGGCCCCTCGCGTGCGCGCTTCCGCGCGCAGCCGCCGGTAGCGGGCCTCGTCGAGCAGCAGCTGCAGCCGCCGATTCAACATACACATACATTAGCAGGTGAGTCTCTTCAGAATTTGGCCTCTTCGCCAATGACGCTCAGCAGGTTTTCGCCGCCCGAAGTAGAGCCCTATGGAGCTCGCGATCAGTCGATCGTCGCGGCGTGCACCGACGTGACATACGGTAGGTACTGCGCGGCGCGCTCCCAGCTCTTGCCCTCGTCTCGGCTGGCCCACACGTCGCCGTTCGCCGTGCCGAAGTACACGCCGAGCGGATCGAGGAGGTCGGTGTCCATCCCTTCGCGCACCGACTCGAGCGCCGCGCCGGGCGGCAGCCCCTTGTCGTTGCGCGTCCAGGTCGCGCCGCGGTCGCGCGTCGAGTAGACGCCGATGCCCGGTGGCATCGCGGTGCGCTTGGTGTCGTCGAGTGGGATGACGTACGCGACCGATCGGTCGCGCGGATGCATCGCCGCCGCGAAGCCGAAGTTCGACGGCAGGCCTTCCGTCCGATTGAGCCAGGTGGTCTCGCCGGGCTCACGCCAGTAGACGTCGACGTGCACGCGCATGAACCGCACGCCGCTGGTGACGGGGTGGGCGAGCAGCTTGTGGATGCAGTAGAAGACGTCGGGTCGGTCCTCCTTGCCGCCGCTCTGGGCGTTGTCCTGCGTCCACGTCGCACCGCCGTCGGTGGACGTATACACGCCGCCGACGCTGATGCCTACCTGCATCTTCTTTGGATCGTCCGCGTCGATCGCGATCGAGTGCAGCCCCATGCCGCCGAAGCCGGGCACCCATTTCGCGCGCGAGGGCTGATCGTCGAGGCCCGTGTTCAGCTGCCAGGTCTCGCCGCGGTCCTCGCTCCTCCAGAGCGCGGCCGGCTCGGTCCCCGCCCACACGACGTTCGGCGTCTTCCGGTGCCCGGGCTGGATGTGCCACGTCTGATAGAAGGTGCGGTCGGAGCCCTCGGGGAACGCCGGGTTCTTCGCCTTCTGCCAGGTCTTTCCGAGATCGCGGCTGTACTCGATCCGCGATCCGCCCCAGGTGGAGTTGATCGCGGCATACATCGAGCCATCGCGCGGGTCGTAGGTGGCGTGGTGGATCGGCGCCGGCGCGCCGTAGGGACCGTCCTGCGTCCACTTCCTGCGCTCGCCGTCGCTGCGCACCGTGTACAGACCCTTCTTCGTCCCGACCAGCAGCACCACTTGCTTGCCCATGGCTCCCCTCCCGATCTATCCGCCCGACAGGGCGGGGATGACGTGCACGATATCGCCGTCGTGGAGCGTAGCGTCCTCGCCGCCGAGGAATCGCGCATCCTCCTCGTTCACGAAGAGGCTGAGATGCGCGCGCAGCCGGCCGTGCTCGTCGCGCATCCGCTCCGCGAGCGACGGATGCGCACGTACGAGGACCTCGAGCGCCTCGCGCAGCGTCGCGGCGTCGAGCGTGACGTCGCGCGCTCCGCCCGCGAAGCCGCGGTAAGCACCGTGTAAGAGCACTCGCACATGAGGACGACGAGCGGGGTCGGTCATTTTCGACATCATGAGCGAAGCGACATACAGGTTACCGAGAACGACGCGCGAGCCGGCGCTCGAGGAGGGCTCGCTCGCCGGGATTGTCGGTGAGCTCGAGAGCGCGCTGGTCCGCCACTTGCGCGTCGTCCGGGCGCCCAAGCGCGCGCAGCAGCTCGCCGCGCGTCGGGTGGAACAGGTGGTACTGCTCGAGCTCGCCGACCAGATCGTCGACCTCCGTGAGCGCGGCGGCGGGACCCTCGACGTGCCAGACCGCGATCGCGCGACTGAGCCGCACCACCGGTTGTGTCGGAGAAGCCGAGCAGCGCGTCGTACCACCACACGATCTCGCTCCAGCGCGTCGTCTCCCAGCTTTTGGCGTCCGCATGCGCGCCGGCGATGAGTGCCTGCAGCTGATACGGACCGGGGCGGCGCATGCGGAGATAGCGTCCGACGAGACTTAACGTCTCCTCGATCTTTGGGCGGTTCCACTTCGAGCGGTCCTGATCCCGGAGCAGGACGATGTCGCCGCTGCTGTCGAAACGCGCGTCCGCGCGCGCGAGGTTGAAGCGCATGAGCGCCAGCAGCCCCAGGACCTCCGGCTCGTCGGGCATTAGGCGCGCGAGCAGGCCGGTCAGCCACTCCGCCTCCGCCGCGAGGTCGCGGTCCGTCACGCCGCGCGCGCCTGTGGCGAGGTAGCCCTCGTTGAACATGA
>JANNUM010000371.1:0-3392 GCA_031395235.1 Chloroflexota bacterium | reverse complement strand
GCCTCGCGCTCCGCGCGCCGGACGGGCCGATGGTCGGTCGCCACTTCAGCATCGACGCCTACGGGCACGCCGGCTTCACCGGTACGTCGCTGTGGATCGATCCGCGGCTCGACCTCACGGTCGTGCTGCTCACGAACCGCGTGTATTTCGGCCGCGGGAACGACGACGAGACCTATCGCTTCCGCATCGCGGTGCACGAAGCGGTGTCGGCTCCGTTCGCATGAGAATCGACAGATGATCGCCGTCGGGGTGATGTCCGGCACGTCCGGGGACGGCATGAACCTGGCCGCGATCGAGATCGAACCGGGGCCCCGGCCGAAGGTGCGCGTCGTCGCGACCGCCGAGCATCCGTATCCATCCGCGCTCCGTGACGCCGTGCTGCGCGCCGGCGCGGACGTCCCCTTCGCGCTCTCCGACATCGCACGCCTACATGCCTCCCTCGGCGACGCATATGCGGCGGCGGCTACCGACTTCATCCGGGGCCTGCCAGTTCGCCCGGACGTCATCGCCCTCCACGGGCAGACGGTCGTGCACCTTCCCGCGGAGCACACGACCCTGCAGCTCGGCGACGCGTCGCGCGTGGCGCGCGCGACGGGCGTGCCGACCGTGGACGACTTCCGGAGTGCCGACATGGCCGCCGGCGGTGAGGGCGCGCCGCTCGTCCCATTCGGCGACCACGTCCTGTTCTCGGCGCATGCGCCGATCGCCGTGCTCAACCTCGGTGGCATCGCGAACCTCACGCTCATCCCGACGGCGTCCGCCGACGACGTGATCGCATTCGACACGGGACCGGCGAACATGCCGAGCGACGCGCTCATCGCGCCGTCGGGCGAGGTCTTTGACCGGGACGGCCGCCGCGCGCGCGCGGGACGCGTGAACGAGCGCGCTGTGGAGGAAGCGCTGTCCCATCCCTACTTCGCGCGGCGCCCGCCCAAGAGCACCGGCCGCGAGGATTTCGGCAAGCCGTTCGCGGCGCGGCTCGCTCGTCGCGTCACCGCCGACGGCGGATCGCTGGACGACGCGCTCGCGACCGCGCTCGCCGTGACGACGCGCAGCATCGCGGACGCGCTCGCGCGCGAGACGCCGCGCGGCACGACGTGGACGACGCTCGCGGTCGCGGGCGGCGGCGCTCGTAACGCGACGCTCATGGAGTCGCTGGCGCGCGCCGTCGCGCCGGTGCGCGTGATCAAGACCGACGAGCTCGGCGTCCCGTCGCACGCCCGCGAGGCGATCGCGTTCGCGATCATGGGCGCGTACCGCCTGCGCGAGCTGCCGAACATCCTGCCAAGGGCGACGGGAGCGCGCCAAGCCGTGCGCGGCGGCGCGGTGCATCTTCCTTGAATGGCATCGTCGTCGGCATCGACGCCGGCGCGTCGAAGACGCGCGCGTTCGCGGTCGACCAGGCCGGCACCGTCGTGGGGCGCGGCGCGGGCGGCGGCGGCAATCTGCTCACTTCGCCCGACCCGCAGGGCGCGATCGCGGCGGCGCTCGCGGAGGCGCTCGGCGGGCGCGCCGCCGATGCGGTCGTGCTCTCGTGCGCAGGCGGCGATCGCGAGACCGAGCGCACGCGCGGCCACGAGATCCTCACGCGTCTCGCACCGCCCGGGGCGAAGCTGCTCGTGACGCACGACGCGATCGCCGCGCTGTACGCGGGGAATCCGACCGGCTGCGGCGTCGTCCTCATCGCCGGCACCGGCTCGATCGCGTACGGTCGCAACGAGGAAGGCGAAGAGGATCGCGCCGGCGGTTGGGGCTACCTCATCGGTGACGAAGGATCGGCGGTGTGGTGCGGCCTCGAAGCTCTGCGCGCGATCTCGCACGCGGTCGACGGTTGCGGCGCGCCGACGCTCATGACCGCGCTCCTGTTCCAGCAGCTCGGCGTCGGTCAATTCAGTGACGTGCTGCCGCTGGTGTACGGCCGCCCGCATCCTGCGCCCGCGATCGGCGCCGCAACGCGCGCGCTCGCGAGCGCATCGGCCGCGGGCGACGCGATCGCCAACACGATCCTGCAGCGAGGCGCGAACGCGCTCGCGCGGGCCGCGACCGTCGTCGCGCTGACACTCGGCCTTCCCGCGGGGCCCGTCTATCTGGCGGGCGGCGCGTTCGAGAACCTGACGCTCCTCCAGCGCCTCGTGCAGCTCGACCTCCTCGGCCTGCTGCCGCAGGCGACGGTGGAGCCGGTGCGCGAGGAGCCGGCCATGGGCGCGGCGCGTCTGGCGGCCGCGCTGGCTTGGAGCGCTAAATGAGCGAGGAGCGGCTCCGCCGCGAGCGGCGACGGACCGAGGCACGCAACGCGAAGGCGCGCGGGCTCGAGTCGTTCACGACGCGCCAGATCCTGGGGCTGATGAACGACGAGGACGCGAGCGTGCCGACCGCGGTGCGCGCGGCGCTCCCCGCGATCGAGAAGGCGGTCGACGAGATCGTGACGGCGCTAGGCGCCGGTCACCGCCTGCGTTACATCGGCGCAGGGACGAGCGGGCGGCTCGGTGTGCTCGACGCGAGTGAGGCACCGCCGACGTTCGGCGTCGACGAGGACCTCGTACGCGGAGTCATCGCCGGCGGCGAGGAGGCGCTCCGCCATGCGGTCGAGGAGGCGGAAGACGACTCAAGCGCCGGCGCGCGTGCGGCGCGCGATCATGTGCGCAAGGGCGATGTGCTCGTGGGAATCTCCGCGAGCGGACGCGCGAAGTTCGTGACCGCCGCGATGGTGATGGCCCGCGAGCTCGGCGCACGCACGGTCGCGCTCACCTGCGACGGCTCGTCGCCGCTCGCGAAGGACGCGGACATCGCGATCGCCGTCGACGTCGGTCCGGAGGTCCTCGCCGGCTCGAGCCGGCTCAAGGCCGGCACGGCGACGAAGCTCGTCCTCAACATGCTCTCGACGGCGGCGATGATCCGCTCCGGCCGGACGCGCGGCGACCTGATGGTCGACGTGCGCCCGACCAACGCGAAGTTGCGCGAGCGAGCGATCGGCATGGTGCAGGACGAGACCGGCGTCAGCGAGGACGTGGCGCGGGCGAGACTCGAAGCCGCCGGCTGGAGCGTACGCAAGGCGCTCGAGCCTTGAGGCTCATCGTCAACGCGGACGATTTCGGCTACACCGAACGCGTCTCCGCCGGGATCCTCCGGGCACACCGTGACGGGATCGTGACCGCGACGACGCTCATGACGAATGCGCCGCACGCCGACGGAGCGGCGAAGCTGGCGCGCGCGACGCCGTCACTCGACGTTGGCGTGCACCTCGTGGTCACTTTTGATCGGCCGGTAGCCGACGTCGCACGCTGCCGGAGCTTGGTCGACAAGGATGGGAGATTCTTTCGGCCAAAGGAGTTACTCGAGCGGCATATCGATCGTGAAGAGGCGCTCTTTGAATACCGTGCCCAATACGAAAG
>JANNUM010000351.1:0-2283 GCA_031395235.1 Chloroflexota bacterium | reverse complement strand
CGGTCCGCGCGGCGCGCGAGTGCGTGCAGATCTTCGGCGGGTACGGCTACCTGACGGACTTCCCCGCGGAGCGCCACTACCGCGACGCGAAGATCACCGAGATCTACGAGGGGACGAGTGAGATCATGAATCTCGTCATCGCCGAGGAGATCCTCAAGGAGCACGAGCGTTGAGCGCGCCGACTGAGGGTTTTGTGCTCCTCCTGCTCGCGCTGATCGTGCTCGGTTTCGGCGGATTCTTCTGGCGCGCGTCGCTGCTGTACCGGCTGCTGCGTCTGGGGCGCAACGAGGACCGGGGCGATCGGCCGCTGCGCCGGCTGCGCGACGAGATCGTGATCTACCTCGGACAGCGCAAGCTGCTCAAGCGGCCGTACTACGTGCGCGGCCTTGGCCACGCGCTCATCTTCTGGGGCTTCCTCGTCATCACCTACGGGAGCGCCGATCTGCTCCTCGCCGGTCTCTTCGGCAGGCACCTGCCCTTCACCGACACCGGTCTCTACGCGTGGACGCTGGACATCTTCGCGGTCGCGGTGCTCGCGGCGGTCGTCGTCGCGGTCGTGCGGCGCGCGTTCGTGCGGCCGCCGCGGATGCACATCGCGCCCGAGGGCTACGTGATCCTCGGGCTGATCTCGTTCCTCATGCTCACGCTCCTCGTGTTCGAGAGCGCCGGCGTCGCGGCCGGAAAGCTCGAAACCGGCGTCACGCCGCCGCCGCTCGCAGGCTGGCTGAAGGACATCTACCCGGGTGAGAGCTCCGTGGTCGCGTTCGTCTGGGCGTGGTGGGCGCATGTCGTCGGGATCCTGGCTTTCGCGGCCTATCTCCCGCACACCAAGCACCTGCACATCGTCACGACCCTGCCGAACGTGTACTTCCGCTCGTCGCGGCCGCGCGGGGCGCTCCAGATGATCGACAACATCGAGAACAAGGAGACGTTCGGCGCTGCGAACATCCGCGACTTCTCGTGGAAGCAGCTGCTCGACGGCTACACCTGTACGGAGTGCGGGCGCTGCTCCGACAGCTGCCCCGCGCTCGCGACCGGCAAGACGCTCGACCCGCACAACAACGTCCTCGACAACCCCCACCAGCACCACCGCGAGGGACCCAAGCTGCTCGCCGACGCGAATGCCCAGACCACGGCGCCCGCGCACTGGGTCGAGACGAAGCCGGACGAGCTCTGGGCCTGCACGACCTGCGCGGCGTGCGTCGAGGCGTGCCCGGTGACGATCGAGCACATCGACAAGATCGTCGACATGCGCCGGTCGCTCACGCTCATGGAGGGCGCGGCTCCGCCGGAGGCCCAGCGCGCGATGATGAACATCGAGCGCGCGGGGAATCCGTGGGGCGAGCCGCGCGAGTCGCGCGGCGACTGGGCGCAGGGCCTGGAGATCCCGACGTTCGCCGAGAAGCCCGACGCCGAGTACCTCTACTTCGTCGGCTGCGCCGCGTCGTACGACCGCCGCAATCAGCGCGTCGCTCGCGCGCTCGCGACGATCCTGAAGGCGGCCGATGTCTCGTTCGCGATCCTCGGGGCCGCGGAAACGTGCAACGGGGATCCGGCGCGCCGCATGGGCAACGAGTACCTGTTCCAGTTGCAGGCGCAGCAGAACATCGAGACGCTAAAGGCCGCCGCCGTGAAGAAGGTCATCACCTCCTGTCCGCACTGCTTCAACACCATCGCCAACGAGTACCCGCAGCTCGGCGGCAACTACGAGGTCGTGCACGCGCTGCCCCTCGTGAAGCGCCTGCTCGACGAGAAGCGGATCGTGCTGAGCGACGGAGCCGCCGAGGTCGTCGCGTACCACGATCCCTGCTACCTCGGCCGGCACAACGGCATCTACGACGCGCCGCGCGACGTGCTCGACGCGGTCCCCGGCGTGACGCGTGCGGAGATCGCTCCGCACCACCGGGAGCGTGGGTTCTGCTGCGGCGCCGGCGGCGGCCGGATGTGGATGGAAGAGAAGATGGGCCAGCGCGTGAACCATCGCCGCGTCGATCAGCTGTTGGCTACGAAGTCGGGCGCGACCAAGGTGGCGAGCGGTTGCCCGTACTGCCTGATCATGCTGGAGGAGGGCGTCGGGGCCAAAGGCGTGCAAGAGTCCATCAAGCCGGTCGACGTGCTCGAGCTCGTCGCGGCGCGTTTGGAGACGAACTGATGGATCTCACTTACGAGGAGATCGTCTGACATGAAATTTCTCGTGTGCCTCAAGCAGGTGCCCGATTCAACGGTGCGCGTGAAGGTCGCAGCGGACGGGAAGTCCGTCGCGACCGACGGCATCACCTGGTC
>JANNUM010000346.1:0-10618 GCA_031395235.1 Chloroflexota bacterium | reverse complement strand
TCTCGTTCAGCGCATGGTCGAAGGTCCGGTCGAGGCAGAAGATGAGTCCGGCCTTCACCGGATAGTCCAGTCGCGCGCGGTCGAGGCCGCGGATGGAGGCCAGGATGATGTGATCGAGGTCGCGCTCGCCACCGCGGTTGCGCTTCATCGGGTTGTAGCGGAGCTCGAGCGTGGTGATGTTCGCCTTCCGGTACGCGCCGCCGACGACCTGGTACACGGACTCTTCCACCGCGAGAGGGCTCGACTGGATCAGCTCGGTCCATCGGTACAGCGCGAGGAAGTCCTCGAACGACTTCCGCTCCTGCTTACCAACGGTAATAAGGTCGACGAATTCCCAGTAGTCCTTCGTCGGAAGTCGGATCCCTTGCTTCGCCGCGATGCCCCACATCGCCGCGGGATCTACCGAGCCGCCGAGATGGACGTGTAACTCCGTAAGCTCGTCGCCGAGGGGATGCGGCAGTGCCTAGCTTCCCTGCTCGCGCGTCGGTGGGCGGCGGACCCTCCGGCGGCGGCGCGGCGCGGTGGGCTTTCCCTCCGGATGCTCGCGCCAGATCACGTGCCCGTCGTCGTCCGGCGACGAGATGCGCACGAGGCGGTCCCACACTTCGGCACGCCGAAGGTCCTCCTCGGCGGTCTGGCGGGAGATCTCGCGCTCCAGCATGACGTCGCAGTCGTAAGGCGACCCGATGACACGCCAGCCATTCTCGGTCAGATGATCGAGTAGCCAGGCAATCTCGGTCAGGCGCTGAGGCTGTTCGGAGACGTACTCGCGCAGCCACGCCGAGTACGTGCGCTTGCCGCGGTCCTCGCGATCCAGCTCGTCGCGGACGGTCCCGAAGACGTGGATAAGGATGTACGTCGGGCCGGCCACGCGCGAAGTCTAGGCTAGCCGCGCTCCTCCACGAAGCGGTAGCCACCATCGGAGTCCTTCGCGATGACGACGAGCGCGCCGCTCTTGAAGCCCGCCTGTCCCTTGAGCGCGAGACAGATGAGGTGATAGTGCTCGTGCTCCGGGGGAACGCAGACACAGTGCTCGGACTTGATCTCGGCATCGAAGCGCCGCGCGCCGATACGAAGTGCGACACGTTCGCCGGGATTGGGGAAGAGCTTCCACGCGTCCTTGGTGATCAGGATCCTGGCCTTGCGGACATCTTCGGAGCTGAGGCGGTGACGGTAGGTCGATCGAGAAACACTCATTGGTACGTCTATTTTCGCACGAAAACGGCCTGCGCGCGGACCGGCCGTACGACCCCTCGTTCGGCCCATTTTGGGCCGCTTGCGCTAGGCGAACGCCGCCGGATCGTCCAAGAACCGCATGATGTGCACGACCGGCACGGTCGAGCCCGCCGCCCGCAGGCCCGCGACCATCTGCAAGATGCAGCCCGGGTTCGCGCTCACGATCACGTCCGGCCGCGCGGCCAGGATCGCCGCGACCTTCTGCCGCTGCAGCTCCTGCGAGATGTCGGGCTGCGTCAGGTTGTAGACCCCCGCGCTACCGCAGCAACGCTCGGCGTCGGCGATCTCCACAACGGTCACGCCGTCGATGGCGCGCAGCAGCGCGCGTGGCTGCGCGCGTATGCGTTGGCCGTGGGCGAGATGGCACGCGTCCTGGTACACGACGCGGAGCGGACGCGGAGCTCGGTCTGCCCGCGGCCGCGCGACCTCGGTCGCATCGCGCACGCGTGCCCCGAATGCGCGCCCGCGCTGCGCCCAGGCCGGATCCTCGTGAAGCACGTCGCCGTAGGCCTTGAGGTGCGCGCCACAGCCGGCGGCGTTCACGACAACGGGAAGATCGGTCCCCGCGAACGCGTCGATATTGGACCGGGCGAGCTCGCGCGCCCGCTCGCCGTCGCCGGCGTGCGCGTGCAGCGCCCCGCAGCAGAGCTGCTCGGTCGGGGACGTGACGCGGCGCCCGTCGCGCTCGAGCACCCGCACGGTCGCGCGCTCGGTCTCACCGAAGGCCTCACGCATCACGCAGCCGGCGAACAGGCACACGTCCGCGTCCGCGCGCTCCGTGAGCGTGAACGGCGCGCCCTCGGCCCGCGCCGCGAGCGCGCTGAGCCACGCGATGCGACGGGGCCCGACGCGCCGCGCCAGCGAGGCGAGCCCGCTGCGGACGACGAGGTCGGTCAGCTTCGTCGCGACGGCCAGTCGACGGCGGCTCGCGATGGTATCGAGGCCGATGCGTCGCAGGGCACGTGCGACCCGGTTCGGAGTGCTCCGTTCGGCCAGCACTTCTCGCGCGCCCTCCATGATCCGGCCGAACGGCACGCCTGACGGGCACGCGGTCTCACACGCGCGGCACACGAGGCACGCGTCGAGATGTCCGCTGAGCGTCGCGCTGGGCGCCGCGGGAGAGGACACGAGATCGCGGATGAGCTGGATGCGCCCGCGTGGAGAGTCCGCCTCCTCGCCGAGGACGCGGTACGTGGGGCAATCGTTGAGACACAGCCCGCACGAGATGCAGGTGGCGAGATCCTCGGAGCGGACGTGCGTGGAGAGCGAAGTGATAGACCCTAGGATACGGTCGCGATGGCGACGACCACGCCCACCCTCGCGGATCGTCTCCGGGAGATCATTCCACCCGACCGCGTCATAGACGACCCTGCGACGCTGCTCCCCTACGCCTACGACGCGTCGTTCTGGTCACTGCGGCAGCAGCGCCTGCCCGACGTGGTCGTCGTGCCGCGCTCGACCGCGGAGGTGGCCAGCGTCGTGCGCTTCGCCGACACGACGGGTACGCCGGTCGTGCCGCGTGGCGCGGGCACGGGCCAGACCGGTGGTGCGATCGCCGCGCGGGGCGGGATCGTCATCTCGTTCGCACGGATGCGCGAGATCCTCGAGATCGATCGCCCCAACCTGCAGGCCGTCGTCGAGCCGGGGATCGTGTTCGCCGATCTTCAGGACGCGCTCCGGCCACACGGCCTCTTCTTCCCGCCCGATCCGGGGAGCGGGCGGGCGTGCACGCTCGGAGGCATGGCCGCGAACAACGCGAGCGGCCCGCACGCGGTCCGTTGGGGCACGACGTCCGCCTATGTCCTTGGCGCCGAGATCGTCCTGGCGGACGGATCGGTCATCACGACGGGGGGCGTGCGCTCGAAGGCCCTGAAGTCATCGAGCGGGATCGACCTCACGAAGCTCTTCGTCGGCTCGGAGGGCACGCTCGGCATCATCACGCGCCTTCGCCTCCGCGTGCAGCCGCGACCACCGGCCCGCGGTGTCGTGCTCGCCGGTTACGCGGCGCTCGAGGACACGGTCGCGTCGCTCGACGACCTCTTCGAGGCGGGCGTGCTGCCGTCGACGGCCGAGCTGCTCGATCGCAGCGCCGTTGATGCGCTCCAGCGCTGGAAGCCCGACCTCGGGCTACCCGACGGCGAGGCCGTCCTGTTGATCGAGGTCGAGGGCACGCCGGACCACGTCGCGTCCTCGGTGCGGTACGTCGACAGCATCGTGCGCCGCCGTGCGACCGTGACGAAGTTCGCCGAGGCCGAGGCCGACGTGGCGCGGCTCTGGGCGGCGCGCAGCGGTCTGGCCGCGGCGGCCTCGCTGGCGCATCCCGACAAACACCGCATCTTCGCCGGGGAGGACCTCGCAGTACCACTGTCGGAGATCCCGCGCACGATCCGCCGCGCGCGCGAGATCAGCGCCGAGCTGCACATCGCGGTCATCTTCTACGGTCACTTCGGCGACGGGAACGTCCACTCGGCGATCCTCATCGATCCGTCGGACGCCGACGAGGTCCGCCGCGCCGACGAGCTTGCCGACCGGCTCCATCGCCTCGCGATCGAAGTGGGTGGCACCGTCACCGGCGAGCACGGCACCGGCGCGGTCCGTCAGCCCTACATGCGCGCCGAGCACGGCGACGCGCTCGATCTCATGCGCCGCGTCAAGGCCGCGCTCGATCCTAAGGGGATCTTGAATCCGGGAAAGATCTACTAGGAACGTGTGCCGCTGCGGGAGACGATGAACGCGACCGCGGCCAGGATGATGGCAGCCCCGATGAGCATCGACGGCGTCACGACCTCACTGAGCACCAGCGCCCCGAGGAGCACGGCCACGACCGGATTGACGTAGGCGTAGGTGGCGACGACCGACACGGGCGCGTGCTGGAGCAGCCACGTGTACGCCGAGAAGGCGACGAGCGAGCCGAACACGACCAGGTACGCCATCGCCGCGAGCGACGCTGTGGAGAAGGTCGCTGGATCGGCCCGTCCTGGCTCGCCGATCGCGGCGGCGATGACGACGAGAAGCGCGCCGCCGGCCAGCATCTGCACGGTCGTCGATGCGAGGGGATCGCGCGGTGTGCGCAGACGCGGAGAGGCGAACGTGCCGAGCGCCCACGAGAACGTCGCCCCGACGAGCATGAAGAGCCCGATCGGATCGACCTCGCCGCTCGCGCCGCGCGGGACGACGAGGATCGCGACGCCGGCGAAGCCCGCGAGTACGCCGACGATCAGCGAAGCGGCGACGCGGTCCCCGACGATGAGCCTGAACACGACGATCCACAGCGGTACGGACGCCACCACGAGGGCGGTGAGACCCGAAGGCACCGTGCGCTCCGCGAGCACGACCAACCCGTTGCCACCGGCGAGGAGCAGCATCCCGACGAGGGCGGCGCCGCCCAGCTGCGCGCGGTCGATCCGCAGCGCGGCGCGGCCGTGTCGCGCGACGAGCCACGCGCCGAGGATCGCGCCGGCGAGAAGGAAACGGAGACCGGCCGACAGGAGCGGCGGGAGCGTCTGCACCGCGATGGCGATCGCGAGATACGTCGATCCCCAAACGAGGTAGACGACCCCGAGCGCGGACCAGAC
This sequence comes from Chloroflexota bacterium, assembly GCA_031395235.1. Lineage (GTDB taxonomy): Bacteria > Chloroflexota > Limnocylindria > P2-11E > P2-11E > CF-39. Next base: position 5,807 of record JANNUM010000346.1, on the reverse strand, counting down.
GAGGACGCGCGACGAGCTAGACGATGTAGCCGTAGTCGGCGAAGAGGAGACGGAGGAAGAGCGCGACGCACAGGACCACGAAGGCAATGCGCTGCGAAAGGATCGCGCGCGGATTCTCCTTACCTACGAGCGCGACCTGACCCCAGAAGAAGAGGACGAACGTTAGCTCGGTCCACATGAACAGGGCGTGGTAGTAGCCGAGCGCAGTCCATTCGAACGGGCGGGTCATGGTCCAGTTGAGCAGCACGTTCACAGCCTGATAGAGGTGGACCCCAACGGTGATGACGCCGGCCCCGAGGACGGCGCCGACGATCTCGTTCATGCGCGGCTTTCGGCGCCACGCGACGAGCTGGCTGGTCATGAAGACGTTCGCGAGGGGTACGAGCAGGCCGTCGCCGACGACCGCGGACGTGTAGGTGAGCGTTGTGCGGAACTCGCTGACGATCGGGTCGGCGCGCCAGTTCAGATAGACGTTACCGGCGGCCTGGACAATGAACCCGAAGAAGAGGGTCGCGAAGAAGACGCAGGCAAGCAGCAGCCAGGGGCGTTGTTCTACGGCCGTGACCGTACGCAGCATCTCCCCTCCTCACGCGGGCGTCCTCGGCCCGAAACGCTAGCAGATTCAGTGCTTCGGAGCCCCTAAAACACCGGATTGGAACGACCGGCCATCGACGCGGGGAAGCCGTCGGGCTACGGCCCGCCCTATCAAGGGCGTGTGGTGCGCCACGGCGAGCCACTCCACCACTGGCCAAAGGTCCCCCTCCGCGGTCATCCAGTCGATGCGGTCGAAGCGGGTCAACGACAGTGGCCGGGAGTACGCGCGGAGGCTGCGTTCGCCATCCCAGTTGAAGTAGTCCTCGAAGTAGCTCATCACCAGCTCTCGGATCGTGCGGTAGACGGGCGCGCGGAAGCGGAGACCCGAGAACTTGGACGTCGCGACCGCACCCCAGAGTCGGCGTTCGCGATACACCGCGAGGACGTGATCGTCATCGTTGTCGGCCTCGAGGTCGACGAGGAGCGGCGGGCGCCCGTTGACGCGGAACGCCGCCGCCGCGAGGAACGCGCCCTCGGCGCAGTGCGCGGTGCGGTCGCGCATCACACGCCGCGGTGAGCGCACCGTGTCGCCATCAGACTCGACGTTGTAGGTCAGGTCGTCGAGATAACGCTGCACCTTCTCGGGCGTCGAGAGGCGACGAAGTAGACCGATCTCCGGGCGCGTGAGCTCATACACGGGCGTCAGTGTCTAGGATTCCGCCGATGCACGCGGCGCACCTCAAGCTCGACCGCCATGGGCTGCTGCGCGCGGGCTATTTCGCGGATGTCGTCGTGTTCGACTCAACGGAACACCCGTCCTGCGGGAAGGCGAACATACGGACGCTCGGCGGGGGCGCGTCTTGTTCGGCCCGGCGCGCCGCAACGGATAGGCTCTCCCACCGATGCCGCTTGATCCAGAGATCGCAGCCCTGCTGGCCGAGGCCGACAGGATCGATCCGCGTCCGGTGGAGACGCTGAGCATCGCGGAGGCCCGCGCGCGCGGCGGCTCAGTGAACGTCGCACCAGCGTTGCCTCCAGAGCCCGTGGCGGAGGTCCGCGATCTCGTCACCGACACGCTGCCGCCTGTGCCAGCACGCCTCTACCGGCCGCGCTCGGGAACGCTCCCCCTGCTGGTGTACTTCCACGGCGGCGGTTGGGTCGTGGGCAGTGTCGCGATCTCCGATCCGTTCTGCCGCGCGCTCGCGAACGCGAGCGGCTGCGCCGTTGTGTCGGTCGAATATCGGCTGGCCCCGGAGGACCGCTATCCGGCCGCGGCGGACGACGCCTACGCGGCGACGCGCTGGTGCGCGGACCATGCGTCAGATCTCGGCATCGACGCGTCCCGCATCGCGGTGGGCGGCTCGAGCGCCGGCGGCAACCTTGCGGCGGTCGTAGCGCTCATGGCGCGTGAACGTGGCGCACCAAAACTCGCGTTCCAGCTGCTCCACGTGCCGGTGACCGATCACGACTTCGACACGCCGTCGTACCTTACCAACGGCAGCGGCTTCGGCCTGACGCGCAGCGGCATGCGCTGGTTCTGGGATAACTACGCACCCGACCCTAAGCTCCGCAACTAGCCCTATGCGTCACCGCTCCGCGCGAGAGATCTCTCGAGCTTGCCTCCCGCACATGTCGTTACCGCGGAGTGCGACGTGCTGCGCGACGAGGGCAAAGCGTACGCGACACGACTGCGCGATGCCGGCGTCCCGATCATGTATGTCGAATACCCCGGCATGGTGCATGGCTTCACCGGCATGGCCGTGACGATCCCCATGGGACGTTCCGCGATCGACGATATGGGTGCCGCGTTGCGTAAGGCGCTGGCCTAAGCGGTCTTCCTGGCGGTGGTCGTCGCCGCGGCCGGCGGCGCGGTCGAGCCGCGCACCGACGACCATGTCCTCCTGCGGAACGTGCACACTCGTGAGCGGCGGGTCGAACAGTTCGGATTGCGGGATGTCGTTGAAGCCGACGACGGAAAGATAACCCGCCTAGCCGTGGATCTCCTTGCGCAGGCGGTCGGGAGCGAGCACATCGACATGGCGACGCGCGACGCGGATCAGGCCACGGTGCTCGAAATCGGCGAGGACCTTGTTCACCGTCACGCGCGTGGAACCGACCGCGGCCGCGAGCTCGTCCTGTGTGAGCGTGAGCGCGTGCGGGGCGGGCTGTCCGCTGCCCGAGTCGAGCAGGTATTTCGCCAGGCGGCTCGGGACGTCCAGGAGCATGACGTCTTCAAGCGCTTGAGTGAGCTTCTCGACTCTCGCCTCGAACATCTCGAACGCGCGGTACAGGATGCGCGGGTTCCGCTCGAGCATGCGAGCGCACGTTTCGCCGAGCAGCTGGATCGTGACGACGTCGCTCGTCGCGATCGCGGTCGTGGGGCGCGGCCGACCGAAGATCGCCTGCTGCCCCAATACGCCTCCGCGCTCGAGGACCCAGAGCAGCACCTCGCGGCCTTCCACGTCCTCGCGTACGAGCTTCACTGATCCCTCGACCACGACGTGGAGATCGCGCGCAGGATCGCCGCGGTGATAGATGACCTCATCCCGCTCGAAGCGCCGCAGCTTGGCCTGCGCGAGCAGCTCCGACAGCTGCGCGTCGCCCAGCTCGTTCACCGGCAAGCGATCGGCGAGGCTCCTCGCGACAGCGACGATGTCCATACGCGACGCCCAGGCTACGCCGCTGGGGCAAGTCGGCTTACGAGGCGCCACCGGCTGCCGGCTACATCTCCATGGGCGAGCGCCACTGGCCCGTCGGGTCTGCGATGTGCTCGTTCATACGGTGGTCCCACGGCACCGCAACGAGTGCCGGACCATTTAGGTCGAGCGCGCGCTTCAGAGTCGGGAGGAGGTCGCCGGCGCTCTCGACCGCGTAGCCGGCGATGCCGAAAGCCTTCGCGAGCTGGACGAAGTCGGGGTTGCCGAACTCCGTCGCGAAGGTGCGGCTGAACTGACGCTTCTCGTTCACCTCGATCACGCCCAGACGGTCATCGACGAGCACCACGACCACGATCGCCGTGCCCAGACGCTTTGCGGTCTCGAGCTCCTGCACGTTCATCAGGAAACCGCCGTCGCCGCAGAATGCGACGACCTTCCGGTCGGGGTGGACGAGCTTCGCCGCGATCGCGCCAGGGAGCGCGATGCCCATCGACGCGAGGCCGTTGGAGATGACGACGGTGTTGGGACGCTCCGCTGGAAACAGACGGGCCAGCCAGACCTTATGGGCTCCCACGTCGCTGACCACGATGTCCTCAGCGCCGAGCGCATCCCGCAGTGCGCGGATCGCGACCATCGGCGCGATCGGACCCGGCTTGTCGCCGACGACGCTGTTCCATCCGCTGCCGACCACCAAGCGCCGATCGTCGCGCGGCTTCACGAGCTCGGCGAGCGCCGTGAGCGACTCGTCGAGCTCCCCGATGACCTCGACCGACGGCTGGTAATGCCCATCGATCTCGGCGGCGGTGCTGTCGACATGCACGACGGTCTTGTCGCGCTTCGGGTTCCACAGGACCGGCGCCCACTCGACGAGGTCGTAGCCGACCGCGATGACGACGTCGGCGTCGGCGAGCAGCTTCACGTTCGCAAGATCGGCGCCGGGCCGTTGCAGGCCGACCGGCCCGAGCGCGAACGGGCTCTTCGGATCGATGACACCTTTCGCCATATAGGTCCAGGTCACCGGGACCCGGCTGCGGTCGACGAAGCGGCGGAGCGCGTCCACGGTGGGATTGCCGACGGCCTGGCGACGAGTGACGCCGTTGCCGGCGAGGATCAGCGGGGCTTTCGCGGTGTTGATGATCTCCGCCGCGCGATCGATCGCCTCCTGCTGGGCCTTCGGATAGGAGGTGCGCCGCACCTCGAGCGGCGCGGAGCGGACCTCTTCCTTTGCCACGTCTTCCGGCAGCTCGATGTGAGTCGCACCGGGCTTCTCGATACGCGCGAGCCGGAACGCCTTACGCACGACCTCGGGGACGGACTCCGGCACCGAGACTCGTGTGCTCCACTTCGTGACCGGCGCGAACATCTGGACCACGTCGATGTATTGATGCGACTCGAGGTGGACGCGCTCGAGCCCCGCCTGCCCCGTGATCGCGACCAGCGGTGCGCGGTCGAGCTGCGCGTCGGCAACGCCGGTGAGCAGGTTGGTCGCACCGGGTCCGAGCGTCGCGAGGCACACGCCGGGGAACGACGAGAGCCGTCCGTACACATCGGCCATAAACGCGGCGGCCTGCTCGTGTCGCGTGAGGACGAACTGGATCTTGTCGCTGTCCTCGAGCGCCGCGTTGAGATCCAACGTCTCCTCGCCCGGGATGCCGAACACGTAGCGCACGCCCTCGTTCTCGAGGCATCGAACGAGGAGCTGTGCGACGTTCACTCGGCGGAAGGCGTCGTTGGCTGCGTCTGCTGTGCTGGCCCGATCCAGATCGTCTGGATGTTGACGAACTCGCGGATACCGTAGGAAGACAGCTCGCGGCCGTAGCCGCTGCGCTTCACACCGCCGAACGGGAGGCGCGGGTCGGATGCGACCATCCCGTTCACGAAGACGGCGCCCGATTCGATCTTCCGGGCGAGCGCCTCACCGAGTGCGAGGTCGCGCGTCCATAGGCTCGCGCCAAGCCCGTAGGCAGAGTCGTTGGCGACGCGCACGGCGTCGTCCGCGTCACGGACGCGCAGGACGGCCGCCACGGGACCGAAGGTCTCCTCCTTGAACACCGGCATGTCCTCGGTGACATCCGCCAGGACCGTCGGCTGGTAGAACCAGCCCTTCCCCGTGCCGCGCTCGCCGCCGGTGAGCACGCGCGCACCCATGCGCACGGACTCGCGCACCTGGCGCTCCAGCGTTTCGCGCAGATCGGCTCGCGCGAGCGGTCCGATCTGCGTCTTGGGATCGAGCGGGTCACCCACGCGCAGCGCCTCGACCTCGGCGGCGAAGCGCCGCTCGAAATCGCGCGCGACGGATTCCACGGCAATGAAGCGCTTGGCGGCGATGCACGACTGCCCGTTGTTCTGGTTGCGGGCGCGCGCGCCGACCTTCGCGGCGGCGTCGAGGTCGGCATCGGCGAGCACGATGTACGGGTCGGAGCCGCCGAGCTCGAGCACGCACTTCTTGAGCGCTCGCCCGGCGAGCTCGGCGATGCGCGAGCCGGTGTCGGAGCTCCCCGTCAGGGTGACCGCGCGGATGCGGGGATCGGCGATGACCGGCTCGACCTGCGAGCCCGCGACCAACAGCGTCCGCAGCAGGCCCTCGGGGAAGCCGGCGTCCCGGATCACCTCTTC
>JANNUM010000329.1:0-1561 GCA_031395235.1 Chloroflexota bacterium | reverse complement strand
CCCCTCCCGCCCTTTGAAGGGGGCACGGACGGGGCGGGCCAAGCCGGACCCGTCCGACGCTTCGCTGGTCGTCGTGGGAGGATACGTCGGACTGGTCGGACCAGTTCAGCCTTCCGGCGGGCGAAAGACCCCGTTGGGGCAGAAAAACGGGCGGCTCGCGCCGCGCCGTCAGGTGCCAGCGCTCGGTGTGCCGGTCGCCTACGCGAGCGCTGCCTTCGCGCCGGCCGCACGGGCCAGCTTTTGCGCGAGGTCGGTGCGCTCCCAGGGCAGGTCCAGATCGGGCCGGCCGAAGTGCCCGTATGCGGCGGTCTGCCGATAGATCGGACGGCGCAGCTGGAAGCTGTCGATGATCGCGCCGGGTCGGAAGTCGAAATGTTCCGCGATGAGACTCCGGATCGTCTCGTCCGACACCGTGCCGGTGCCGAACGTCTCGACGTTCAGCGAGATCGGCCGGGCGCCGCCGATGACGTACGCAAGCTGCACCTCGAAGCGATCCGCGAGACCGGCCTTGACCACGTTCTTCGCGACGTAGCGGGCCGCGTACGCGGCCGAGCGGTCGACCTTCGTCGGATCCTTCCCGCTGAACGCGCCGCCGCCGTGCCGCGCGTAGCCGCCATAGGTGTCGACGATGATCTTGCGACCGGTGAGGCCGGCGTCGCCCATGGGGCCGCCGATGGTGAACACGCCCGTGCCGTTCACGAGGTAGATCGTCTTCGCGTCGAGCCAGCGCTCCGGGATCGCGGCCTTCACGACGACGTCACGGATCTCGGACTCGATGCGGTCGTGAGAGATGTCCGGATCGTGCTGGGCGGCGACGACGACGGTGTGGACGCGCTGCGGAACGCCACGGGAGTACTCCACGGTGACCTGGCTCTTCCCGTCGGGCCGCAGCCATGGCAGCCGCTTGGACTTCCGCGCCGCCGCCAGCTCCTTCGCGACCGCGTGCGCGAGCGTGATCGGAAGCGGCATCAGCTCCTCGGTCTCGCGCACCGCGAAGCCGAACATCATCCCCTGGTCGCCGGCGCCAAGCTCGTGCGGATCCGTCCCGGCGCGCGCCTCAAGTGATTCGTTCACGCCCTGAGCGATCTCGCGCGACTGCTCCTTGATCGCGGTGAGGACACCGCAGCTCTGGTGGTCGAAGCCGTAATCGGCGTTGACGTAGCCGACGTCCTTCACGATCGCCCGGACGAGGCCGGGAACGTCGACCCACGCGGTCGTCGTGATCTCTCCGCACACGAGGATCGTCCCGGTGGTCGTCGCGGTCTCGCACGCGACGCGAGCATTCGGGTCCTGGCGCAGGCACTCGTCCAGCATGCCGTCCGAGATCTGGTCGCAGAGCTTGTCGGGGTGGCCTTCGGTCACCGACTCGCTGGTGAAGAGCGTCTGGTCAGCCGACATGAACGAGCTCACCACTCTTAGGTTCCCGCCTTCCATGACTTCGTGTAGATCGCCTGCTCGTCGGTCATTTTGTCGATGCGCATGCCCATGGCTTCGAGCTTCGTGCGAGAGATCTCCTCGTCGAGCTCCCGCGGCACAGGGTAGACCTGCGGGGCAAGCGTAC
>JANNUM010000219.1:0-8606 GCA_031395235.1 Chloroflexota bacterium | reverse complement strand
GCATCGTCGCTATCGAGCCGAAGATCGAGTGGGTCAGCGACGACGTCGACGAGACGAGCGAGGGCTGCCTATCGGTGCGCGGCATGTACGGCATGCTCGAGCGGCCGATACAGGCGCGGGTCGTCGCCTTGGACATCACCGGTAAGAAGTTCGTCATCGAGGGCGAGGAGTTCGGCGCGCAGTGCATGCTCCACGAGACCGATCATTTAAGCGGCATCCTCTTCATCGACCGCCTTCGCTCGCTGGACGACCTGCATCCGGTCGAGGTCGATGACGCGGCCGAGGCCGGCGAGGGAGAGCCGCTGCGGCCCTGAAGCCGCGCACCGTCTTCCTCGGGACGCCGGCGTTCGCCGTTCCGTCGCTCGACGCGGTGGATCGGTTGCGCGACCGCGGCGCTCTGGAGCTCGTGTCCGTGGTCACCCAGCCCGACCGCGCCGGCGACCGAGGCCGCCTCACCGTTCCCGCCGTGAAGGCCCGCGCGCTCGGGATCGGCGTGCCGGTACTGCAGCCTGACCGCATCGACGCGGCCGCCGTGCGCGAGATCATGTCGCTCCGACCGGAGCTCCTGGTGTGGGCCGCGTACGGGAACCGCATCCCAAGTGCCCTGCTCGCGTCGGTGAACGGCCGCGCGGTGAACGTGCATGCCTCGTTGCTGCCGCGCTGGCGCGGTGCCGCGCCGATAGCGCACGCCATCCTCGCTGGTGACCACGAGACCGGCGTCACGCTGATGGAAGGAACGGCGGCGCTCGACGAGGGCCCGGTCCTCGCGCAGGAGCGGACCGCGATCGGCGACGCTGAGTCGGCGGGCGACCTCACGCGGAGGGTGGCGGCGCTTGGCGCGGATCTGCTCGAGCACGAGCTGCCCCGGTACATCGCGGGGGAGCTGCTCGCGACGTCGCAGGACAGCTCGCAGGCGACCCTTGCGCCGAAACTGATGTCGCGAGACGGCGAGCTCGACTTCTCGCGGCCCGCGGAGGAGCTGTCTCGCCGGGTGCGGGCGTTCACGCCGGAGCCCGGCGCGTGGACGACGTTCCGCGGAGAGCGTCTCGTCGTCGCGGGAGCGTCGGTGTCCGGCGGCACCCCGCAGGAGCACGGCCTGCTCGAGATCCATGACGGCCGGCCCGAGGTCGCGGCCGGCGCGGGCTGGCTGCGTCTCGAGCTGGTGCGTCCCGCCGGGAAGCGGACGATGACCGGGGCGGAATGGGCGCGCGGACTGCGCGGGGCGGAGGGCTCGCGGCTTCCGTCGTGACGGGTACGCTCGTGACATGAAAACCGCGCGGCCGGCGATCAGCGACGTCGATGAGCGAGCGCTCGTCGCGTGGCTGCGCGACCGCCAGGAGCCCGCCTACCGCGCGCACCAGATCCGGCGCCACATCGCGCGCGGGACCGAGGCGAGCTGGGACGAGCTCACCGATCTGCCGAAGCCACTCCGCGACCTGCTCGCGCGTTCGTTCCGCTTCAGCGCTCTCGAGCCGGAGACCGAGATCGCGAGTGCGGATGGCGAGACGCGCAAGGCGCTGCTTCGGCTGCACGACGGTCTTCACATCGAGTCGGTGCTCATGCCGCACCACGGTGCGCGCAACTCGGTGTGCTTCTCGACGCAGGCGGGCTGCCCGATGGCCTGCGCGTTCTGCGCGACGGGCGAGATGGGTCTGGTGCGCAATCTCACGGTCGGCGAGATCGTGGATCAGGTCCGCCACTGGCAACGCGAGCTCGTCGCGCGCGGCGACCGTGTTTCGCACGTCGTCGCGATGGGCATGGGGGAGCCGCTCGCGAACTTCGACGCGACCGTGGCCGCAGTGCGGATGCTCATCGATCCGCGGCTCTTCGGTATCAGCCCACGGCGTGTGACGATCTCGACTGTTGGCGTGGTCCCGCAGATGGACCAGCTCGCAGCGCTCGATCTGCCGATGAATCTCGCGGTCTCGCTCCACGCTCCCAACGACGCCATCCGCGGCACGATCGTGCCGCTTAACAAGCGCTGGGGTATGGACGAGGTGCTGGCGGCATCCGCGCGCTATGTCGCGCGGACCAAGCGCCGCGTGACTTTCGAATACGTGCTGCTCTCGGGCGTGAACGATGCCGAGGAGCACGCGACGGAGCTCGCCGAGCGGATCGTGCAACTGGGCCCCACCGCGAACTACCACGTGAACCTCATCCCGGTGAACAAGGGGCCCGGGGGATTCGCGCGTCCGCCGGAGCGTCGGATGGAGCGGTTCGCGGAGATCCTCCAGGAGCACAACATCGCGGCCACGCTCCGTATCAGCAAGGGACAGGACATCGCGGCGGGCTGCGGCCAGTTGAAGGTGCCGGAAGGGCGTGCCGCGATGGCGGTCGGCTAGCGAGCTAAGAGTGCCGTTTGAGTCCAGACCAGGAAACCGCGCCTAGCCACAGCATCACAAGCGCGAGGGTTGCGTACGGAAAAGCAACAGAGACAAACGCGACGACCGCAGCGACATAGCCCGTACGTACAAGCCAACGGGGCAGTTCACCCGTCATCTTCCCTGCGACCGACAGCGCGGCCACGCAGACGCTGGCGGTGATGCCCGCAAGAGCCCACAAGTCGTAGGCAAAGTACCTAAAGAGGCTGGCCGCGACCGGATCGAGTTCAGCACCTTTAAAACCGAAGTTGTAGATCGCCGACGGGGCACCCGCCGCCGCTCCCCCCGCGAGCAGGAGCGCTGCGAAGGCGACTCCGGCTCCGAAAAACGTGGACGCCAAACGCTCCGCTCCCACACCGCCATGCCGAAGGCGGGATCGCATGGCTCCAAGAAACCACAACAGACAGAACACTGACATGCCGATCGCGACGAACGCACCGAACATCTGACTTTTGTTGTCCTTGAAGTGTGCTACGACCTCTTGCCCAGTCATGGACGAGAAGTTCACTGGTCCGTCCAGAGCAACGCCCACAACGAAGAATACGAACGCGCCGATCCCGAGACTGATCTCGCGTCTCTCCCACTTGGAATCCTCGGCGGGGGGCGTTGCTACGTCGGTCATCCTGGCCACTCTAACGAGCCTTCGCCTTCTCCCGCTTCTTGGCCATGCGCGCGTCCTTCGTCTGATTCCGGCGGCAGCGCGTGCAAACGAGCAGCTTCTCACCGGCGATGACCGACTTGTGGAGGTTCGCGTCGAAGCGACGGTGCGTATGCACCTTCGAATGGCTCACGTTGGATCCGAACGCCGCGGTCTTCCCGCAGATCGCGCAGGCGCGTGGCATCGGCGGCATCTCCTAAATGGGGAAACTGAAGGTCAATGGTACTGTCGCGCTCATCGCGACGCAATGTGACGGCACGACTCTGTTGCGCGTCCTCGAGGCCGCCGCGGATCGTTTGGAGCGCGCGGTCGACGAGGTCAACGCGCTGAACGTATATCCGGTCCCCGACGGCGACACCGGAACGAACATGGTCCACACGGTCCGCTCCGCGCTGAAGCACGCTCGCGCCGCCGAGCCAACGCTGGCAGCCGTCAGCGCGGCCGCCGCCCACGGCGCGCTCATGGGCGCGCGCGGGAACAGCGGCGTGATCCTCTCGCAGATCATCCGCGGCCTGAAGGACGCGCTCGCGAACGCCGAGGGCCTTGGTAACCGCGAGCTGCACGCCGCGCTCAACCTCGGGCGCCGCCACGCCTACGACGCGGTGACGGCGCCGGCGCCAGGCACGATCCTCACCGTCACCGTCGCGATCGAGGACGTCGCGGCCGACGACTCCGGTGATCTCGCGGCCATGCTCCGCCGCGTCGTGGACGCCGGGGCGGAGGCGGTCGCGCGCACGCGCCTGGAGAACCCCGTGAACAAGGCGGCCGGCGTCGTCGACGCCGGCGCAAAGGGCCTCTGGTATCTGCTCGACGGCGCACTCGCCAGCGTCGAAGATCGGAGTCCGAGCATTGACGCGGCGGCGACCCGGTCACAGGCCGCACCGGCGCACGCGGTGGCGAGCGAGGTCTCGTCATGGGCGGGCGCGTACGACGTGCAGTTCCTGGTGGAGCACCCATCGCGACCGATCGAGGACATCCGAGCCGAGATGACGAAGTTCGGCGCGGACTGCGTGCTCGTGGTGGGCGACGACTCGGTCATGAAGGTCCACGTTCACACACTTCAGCCCGACAAGATCGTCGCGATCGGGATGACCGCGGGGCGACTCGGCGACGTGGTCGTCGAGGATCTCGACGCGATGACCGCGGAGCACGAGGCGGCGACGGGGATCGTCGTCGAGCCACCGCCCCGCGAGGCCGCCGCGATCGGCGTCGTCGCCGTCGTGCCTGGCTCGGGTTTCGCAACGGTGGCGCGCTCGCTCGGCGCTACGCCGCTGCGCGGCGGCGCGTCGATGAATCCGTCCACGGAGGAGATCCTCGGCGCGATCCGTGAGGCGAATGCGCGTCACGTGATCGTTCTGCCGAACGACAAGAACGTCATCCTCGCGGCGCAGTCCGCCGCGCAGCTCGCCGACGTGAGGGTGACGGTGATCCCGACGCGCACCGTGGCCCAGGGCATGGCCGCGCTCGTGGCCTTCGATGCGACGAAAGACGCGACGCTGGTCGCTGAAGAGATGCGGGAGGTCGCCGAGCGCGCCCACGGCATCGAGGTGACGCGCGCGAGCCGCTCCACGATGATCGACGGTCAGGAGGTCCACGCTGGCGAGGCGATCGCGCTCCTGGACGGGCGCGTCGTTTCACACGGCGAGGACGAGGTGACGGTATTGGTGGATGCGGCCAAGCGCCTGACCGATGCCGAGCTCTTCACGTTGTACTCGGGCGCCGACGTCGACGATTCGCGCGTGCAGCACGCCGCTCAGCGGCTCCGCGCCGCATGCCCTCGCGCTGAGGTCGAGGTGATCAATGGCGGTCAGCCCCACTACCCGTTCATCGTCGCGGCCGAATAGCTCGCTCGAGCTTCCGGTCACGGCGTTGCCGGGGATCGGAGAGGACTCGGCAAAGCTGCTCGAGCGCATCGAGATCCGCACCATCGGCGACCTCCTTTGGCACCTGCCGCGGACGTACGCGGACTTCTCCAAGTTCACGCCGCTGAAGAGCGTCCGCGCCGAGCAGGAGCAGACCGTCGAAGCGGTCCTCGGTCGCATCAACCAGCGGCGGACGGCGCGCGGGCAGCTCATGACCGAGGTCGAGCTGCTGGATCCTGAAGATCGGTCGCCGACGAACGTGCGCGCGACCTGGTTCGGACGTCAGTTCATAAAGGAGCGCTATCCCGAAGGACAGCTCGTGCGGCTCTCCGGTAAGGTGAAGTTCTTCGGGCGTTCGCTGCAGTTCTCGAACCCGAAGATGGAGAACGCCGCGGCCGAGGCCGTGCACACCGGCCGGATCGTGCCGATGTACCGCCTGACCGAGGGACTGAAGGAAGGGCACCTGCGGCGCTGGCTCCACACCGCCGTGATGGGCGGCGCGAAGCGAACGCCGGTCGTGCGAGAGGTCGCCGAACCGCTGCCGGAGGCGATCCGCGCGCGCCGTTCTCTGGTGCCGATACAGGACGCGCTGCGCGAGGTGCACTTCCCGTCCGAGTGGAAGGACCTGTTCACCGCCCGGCGGCGTCTCGCGTTCGACGAGCTCCTCGTGCTCCAGCTCGCGCTCGGCCAGCGGCGCGCGCGTTGGACGAAAGACGCGAGAGCGCTGCCGCTGAGTGCCGACGATGCGGACGTCGCGAGCTGGATCGCAGCGCTCCCGTTCGCTCTGACCGGCGCGCAGCAGCGGGCGTTCGAGAAGATCCGCGAGGACCTGGGCCGGCGCGTGCCGATGTCGCGCCTGCTCGAGGGCGACGTCGGATCCGGCAAGACCGTGGTCGCGGCGCTCGCGGCGCGCATCGCGGTCGCCTCCGGTTCACAGGCCGCGCTCATGGCGCCGACGGAGCTGCTGGCTGAGCAGCATCACCGTTCGCTCGCGACGCTGTTCGCCGGCGGCCCGCGCCATGCGCTGCTCACCTCGAGCGTCACCGGCGCGGCGCGTCAGGAGATCCTCGCCGGACTTGCGTCGGGCGAGGTCGAGGTGATCGTCGGCACGCACGCCCTGGTCGAAGAGAGCGTTTCGTTCAAGCGCCTCGGACTCGCGATCGTGGACGAGCAGCATCGCTTTGGCGTGCGGCAGCGCGCGACGTTCCGCGAAAAGGGCATCGACCCGCACCTGCTGCTGACGACCGCCACGCCGATCCCGCAGACGCTCTCGCAGACCGTGTACCGCGATCTGGATATCTCGGTGCTCGACGAGATGCCGTCCGGCCGACAGTCCATCCGCACCGAGGTCCGCCCGCACGAGGCGCTCCTGAAGGTCTGGCCATGGGTCAAGGAGCGCGTCGAAGCCGGCGAGCAGGCGTTCGTCGTGACGCCGCGGATCGAGGAGGATCCCGAGGAGGACATCCCGAGCGCCGAAGCGACGTTCCGCGACCTCACAGCGAACGATCTCGCCGGCGTGCGTGTCGGCTTGTTGCACGGACGCATGCCGGCACGTGAGCGCGATGACGTGATGCGGCGATTCGCGGCGCGTGAGCTCGACGTGCTCGTGGCCACGACGGTCGTGGAGGTCGGCATCGACATCCCGGACGCGACCGTGATGATCATCCTCGGCGCTGAGCGCTTCGGGCTGGCGCAGCTTCACCAGCTGCGCGGCCGCGTCGGACGCCGCGGGCAGCGGGCGTTCTGCATCCTCGTGAGCGAGGCCGCGGACCAGTCGGAGCGGCTCGCCGCGATGACCGAGAAGAAGCCTGGCACCGATCTCCCGCTCGACGGCTTCGACCTCGCGAAGCGGGACCTTGAGATCCGCGGCGCGGGGGAGTTCCTCGGCAAGCGACAGAGTGGCGAGGGGAACGAGCTGCGCATCGTGGATCTCGCCGACGTCGATCCCGCGCTCATGGAAGAGACCGCGGTCGAGGCGGACCGCATCATCGCCGCGGATCCGCAGCTCGGCCAGCCGGAGCACGCGTCGCTCGAGCAGGCCGTTGCGGATCTCTGGCGCCGTTACGCGCTGGCGTGAGGGTCATCGCCGGAAGCGCGAAGGGTCGGACGCTGGACGCGCCCCGCGGCGGCGCGACACGACCTGCGACGGACCGGATCCGCGAAACGCTGTTCGCGATCCTCGAGCCCATCCTCGGCGAGGCCCGCGTGCTTGACCTGTTCGCAGGGGCGGGCACGCTCGGGGTCGAAGCTCTGTCGCGCGGCGCGGCAAGCGCCACGTTCGTAGAGCGCTCGACCGAGGCGCTGAAGGCCCTCCGGAAGAACATCGCGACGACCGGCTTCGACGACCGCGCCGAGGTCATCGCCGCGAACGTCCTGGCATTTCTCGAGCAACGGGTCGCCGGTCCGTATGACGTGGTCTTCTGCGATCCGCCCTTTGCGGATGTGGCGATCCTCGAGGCGACTCTCGCTCATCCGCGTCTCGCGGGCGCGCTGGCGCCCGAGGCGTACGTCGTCGCGCGGGTGCTCAGGAAGCACCAGCCGAGGGTGCCGGGTGGGGCCCGCGTGTTGCGGGTGAAGGAGATCGGCGAGGAAACACTTCTGTTCCTGCGATACGATGGCGGCGTCGGAGGAGGGTGACGTTGGACATTCAGTTCCTCGTGGAACGCCTCGAATCGCTCGTCGTGAACGCACGCAAGGTCCCCATGACGAGCCAGGTCATCCTCGAGCAAGCGGCGGTGCTCGACGTCATCGACCAGCTGCGCGTCGCCATTCCCGAAGAGGTGCGTCAGGCCCGGCGCATCAACCAGGAGAGCGACCGAGTCCTCTCGAAAGCGCGCGAGGAGGCCGAGCAGATCATCGGCGCTGCCCAGGAACAGGCGGCGCTCCTCTTGCAGGACCAATCGATCTTGCGGGAGGCCGAGATGAAGGCGCAGGAGCTCCTCGACCGGGCGCAGTCGAAGTCGAACGAGACGATGAGCGGGGCCGACCAGTACGCCGCCGACGTCCTTGTTCGCCTCGAGAGCGATCTTGTGAAGTCGCTGTCCATCATCAAGAGGAGCCTCGAGGTCATCGAGGAGCGCAAGCCGCAACCGACCGAGGGGTGATCAACATGATCGTCAACGTCGCGCCGCTGCTGAGGGAGCCCGTCGGCGCGCAGGCCGACTATCACGTCGCTGAGTCGCCGATCGACCCGAAGGGCGAGAACTCCGGATTGCTGGAGGCGGGTGCCGTCTCGATCGACGCGGACATCGTCGCGACCCATACGAATCCCGGTGCCTATCTGGAAGGTGCGGCCGACGTGAATCTCGAGGCGATGTGCAGCCGCTGCCTCACGCCGATCGAGACGCCGGTGCATGCCGACTTCGCCGAGCAGTACTACGCGAAGTACGGCGTCATGTCGGGCGAGTCGCTGGGCGAGGCTCCGACTGATGCGAAGACGATCGGATCGGATTTCAAGATCGACCTGACGCCGCTGCTGAGAGAGGAGATCTTCCTCGTCACGCCGTTCGCGCCACTGTGCCGGCCGGATTGCAAGGGTCTCTGCGACGTGTGTGGCGAGGACCTGAACCTCCACCCGCACCAGCACCAGTCCGCGGTCGACGAGCGGTTCGTCGTGCTTGAGAAGCTGCGCGACTTCCACGCCGAGCGGGACTAGCGCCCGAAGAGCGTCCGCCACAGGCCGGTCGCGGCGTCGAACGCCGAGAA
>JANNUM010000212.1:0-3668 GCA_031395235.1 Chloroflexota bacterium | reverse complement strand
ACGAGGATCGACTTCGCGCGCCGCTCCGCCACTGGCTTCCACTCGTTGCGGATGTCGTCCTCGGTCTTGCGCGCCTGGAGCAGGAACTGCTCGAAAGTGATCCCCTGCTCGCGCACGCGCGCTTTGAGGTCCGCGACCATGTGATCGAGCTCGTCCTGGGCCAAGACGTCCGGGACCTCGACGGTCGCGGTCTCGACCGCGTGATCGAGCATCTTGTCCGCGGCTGCGTCCCGTGCCTCGTGGAACGCCGAATGCGCCAGCTCGTTCTTCACCTCGCGCCGCAGCAGCGCGACGTCGGCGACGCCCACGGTCTTCGCGAAATCGTCGTCCAAGGCGGGCAGCACCTTCTCCGCGACCTGGCTTGCCCGGATCCCGAACGTTCCTTTCTTGCCGCGCAGCTCCTCCGCCGCGGTCTCGGACGAGAACTCGAGCTCGGCGGTCTTGCTGTCGCCGGCCTTCATGCCGACGAATGCCTCGCCCAGGCCGGGGATCGACGTAGTGCGGCCGGCCTCGACGTGCGCGTTGCGCGCGAAGGGCGGCAGCGTCTTCCCGTCTACCGTGACATCGATGTCGACGGTGACGATGTCGCCCGCCGTTGCGGCGCGGGTGACCGGCTGAAGGTGCGCGTGAGACTCGCGCATCGCCTCGATCGTCTTGCCGATCTCCTCTTCGCTCGGCGGCGCGGGCTCGACGGTGGCGCCGTGCGCGGCGTAATCGCCGAGCGACACCTCCGGACGCACGGTGACCGTCGCGTTCCACTTCATCGGCTTCCCCGGCTCGAGCTGCGTGAGGTCGACCCGAGGATCGTCGAGCGGCGAGAGATCCTCGAGCTCGACTATCTCGCGGTAGGTCTGTTCCACGAGATCCTCGGCCGCCTCGGCCCAGAGGTGCTCTGCGCCGTAGCTGCGCTCGTACATCGCGCGCGGCGCCTTGCCGGGGCGGAACCCGGGGATCTTCGCCTTCTGGTTGTGGCGGTCGAAGACGCGGTCGGCCTGACGCACGAGACGCTCCGCGTCGACCTCGACCTCGAGCGAGACTTTCGATCCCGCGTCGCGGCGAATGGTGTGGCGGAACGAGCGTTCAGTGGGCGCGGAGGTGGTAGGAGCGTCAGACATGGGACGGTCATAGTGTATTGCGGATGCACTTCTACGAGGTTCACGAGGGCGACGAGCAGATCGGCGCCGCCGTCCTCCTCGCTCACGACGATCAAATGGAGCCGATGGAGTTCTTCGAGCTGGTGAAGCGCGCCCGGGCCGTCGTGCGCGACGCCTACGAGGAAACCTCGCTGGCCGAAGCGATCGCGAACGAGCTCCAGCGCTCCGAGGGTTTCACGCATGTCACCGACGACCTCCTCGTGGCGTCGGTGAACGTTGATGAGACCGACGAGAACACCTACCTCCTCACCGAAGAGGGCGACACCCGGACCCTCTTCATGAAGCGCGAGGAGAACGGCGAGTCGGAGAACGGTGAAGAGGAGCACGATCACTAATGGAGCGTGTCGGCTTCGTCGGAACCGGGATCATGGGCGCCCCGATGGCCCGCAACGCGATGAAGGCCGGCTTCGCCGTCACGGTCACGAACCGGACGCTCGTCCGCGCGGAGAGCCTTGCGAAGGACGGCGCGACCGTCGTGAAGACGCCGCGCGAGGTAGCCGAGCGATCCGACATCGTCGTCACCATGGTCCCGAACACCCCGCACGTCGAGGCCGCGGTGTTCGGTCCGGACGGCGTCGTGGCCGGAGCGCGTGAGGGACTGCTGCTCATCGACATGAGCACCATCTCACCCTCGGCGACGCGCGAGTTCGCCGAACGCGCTGCGAAGAACCGGCCGCCGTTCCGCACACTCGACGCGCCGGTATCGGGTGGCGAACCGGGCGCGATCGAGGCGCGCCTGTCGATCATGATCGGCGGGGACGCGGCCGACGTAAAGCGGGCGACGCCGCTCTTCGAGGCGCTCGGGAAGACGATCGTCCACATCGGTGATCACGGCGCGGGGCAAGCGTGCAAGCTCGCGAACCAGATCGCCGTCGCGGTGAACAACCTGGGCGTGTCCGAGGCGCTCGTGTTCGCCGCGTCACAGGGGATTGACCTCGAGAAGACGCGGCAGGTCATCGCGGGCGGCGCCGGGTCGTCGTGGGCGATGCAGAACTACGCGCCGAAGATGCTCGCCGGCGACTTTCGGCCGGGCTTCATGGTCGATCTGCAGCAGAAGGACCTGCGTCTCGTCCTCGACCACGCCTTCGCCGATCACCTCTCGCTCCCCGGCGCTGCGCTGGTGCACGAGCTCTACAACGCGCTGCAGCGGGACGGCGGCGGACGCGAGGGAAACCTCGCGCTGATCAAGGTCATCGAGAGGCTCTCGGGGATCGAGGCGCGGGTACGGTAGCGTTCGACCGCGCGCTCGCGCGACTCGCGCGGATCACCGATCCAGGCGTCCCGTGGCGCTGGCGCGACATCGACCCGCCGGCCAACGCGGGTTATGCGCTCTACAACGCGCACGAGGAAGAGCAGATGGCCGTCGCGGCTCTGGCGCCGGACGGCGACGAAGCCTCGCGGATCCTCGCGCTCGCTCAGATCGCGTTCGGCCGGCTCCGCGGTCTGCTCGTGGCCGTCGATGACGATCTGCTCGATCGCGCGCCCGCCGAGGGGGAATGGAGCCTGCGCGAGACGCTGGTGCACGCGATCGGGGTCGAGCGGTCGTATCGCGCGAACACCCAGCACGCGCTCGCTCGCCGCAACGACGAGGCGCTCACGCTTTCCGCCGAGCAACGTCCTAAGCCCGACCCGGTAGATACCAGCGGCGGCGTCCTCGACATCCTGGCCGCGTTCGCCGCGCGACGCGCCGAGACCGATGCGGCGCTCGCCGGCCTCGACGCGCAGCAGCTCGTCCGGCCGTCGCAGTGGGGACCATATGAGGTCCCGCATCGCATCGACGTCCGCTTCCGGCTTCACCGCTTCGCGTCGCACATCGTCGAGCACACGGTGCAGTGCGAGAAGACCATCGGGTCGCTTGGCGTCACGCTGAACGACGCGCGCGCTGTCGTCAGGAGCATCGGCGCGACGCGCGGCGCACACGAGCGACGCTCGCAACGCGCTGTGCTCGACGCGCTCGACGCCGCACTGATCGCGCGAGCCGAGGCGATCGGGGTCTGACGCCTCAGCGAGGCCAAACTGTCAGCGCATGAAGTAAGCCAGCGGTGCCCGGGGTGGGACTCGAACCCACACGGGGTTTAACCCCCATCGGCTCCTAAGGCCGACGCGTATAGCCAGATTCCGCCACCCGGGCGCTAGGCGTAAATGGTAGTAGGACCTTCCCGAATCCAGTCGGGATGGCGGTAAACGTAGTTATCCCAAATGGCGCGTTTGCGGTGGAGGCACGCCACGCCAGGATCTGAGTAGAGCCAACGCAGCAGTTTGATGCTGTCATGCTTGCCGTAGGACAAGCAGCTGATGCCGTTGCCCCGCCTCGCGTCGTGCCAGATCCATCCCCGGAGGTTCAACTGCGTGCCCAGCTGATCCTTCAACCATTCGAGGTGTGGCGGGCTCGCCGATACGAACCGAGTTCGTAGCCACTCGTAGTAATAGTCAGACCTTCGCGTCGTGTCTGCCTTCCAAACAGCATTGGTAATGTTGCCGTCGCCGTCCAAGAGTCCGCGCACCAGCGGTGCC
>JANNUM010000196.1:0-1632 GCA_031395235.1 Chloroflexota bacterium | reverse complement strand
CCCCTGCTCTCCAATGTGGAGCTGGGCCTCGAATTCCGCGGCGTGCCGCGCGAGGAACGGCGGCGACGTGCCCTGGAGCTTATCCAGCTGGTCGGACTGAGCGGATTCGAGAACCACTATCCGCACGAGCTGTCGGGAGGGATGCGAAAGCGCGCCGGGATCATCCGCACGCTGATCCACGACAGCGACGTCGTCCTCATGGACGAGCCATTCGGGCCGCTCGACGCTCAGACCCGCGTGATCCTCCAGGCGGAACTTCTCAAGCTGTGGGAGCGGACCCGGCCGACGGTCCTGTTCGTGACGCACGACCTCGTGGAGGCGATCGCGCTCAGCGATCGGATCCTCGTCTTCACCAGCAGGCCCGGCACGATCAAGCGGGAGTACCGCGTCGACCTCCCGCGACCCCGCGATGTGTTCCACATCCACGAGACGCCCGGCTTCAGCGATCTCTACGACGCGCTGTGGTCGGACATCCGTGCGGAGATCCAGCGCGCTCGCCAAGGCGAGCTGCAGTCAGCGAGGCTCACGAGCTGACCGCGATGACCGCGCCGCTCGTCCTCGCGGAAGCGGTGCGCCTTCATCGGCGAGCAGTTCTGGCGGACCGCGCCGTCGTATCCAGCGGCATCGTCGCGCTCGGTGCCGGCGCGCTGCTCTTCTGGCAGTTCGCGCTCGGGTCGTTCGTCAACCCGCGCTACGTGAGCACGCCGGTCGATGTCGTACGGAGTCTTTTGATCCTCATCGACACGGGCGACCTCCTCCGGCACGTTCAGGCCACCATGACCGAGGCGACAGCCGGATACGTGATCGGTGTTGTGGTGGGGCTGGTAGGCGCGTTCCTGCTCCTTTCGACACGCCGCGGATACGAGGTCCTCGAACCGTACCTCCTTGTCTTCTACGCCATCCCGAAGATCGCGTTGGCACCGCTCTTCATCATGTGGTTCGGTCTCGAGCTGACGCCGAAGATCCTACTCGCGGCTCTCATGGTCTTCTTCATCGTGTTCATGAACACCATCGCCGGGGTGCGAGCCATCGATCGCGGGCTCGTCGATGTCGTTCGCGTCCTCGGGGCGCGACGCCTTCAGCTGATGCGCGCGGTGCTGGTGCCGGCCGCCGCGCCGGCGATCATGGCCGCGGTCCGTGTCACCTTCGCGCGGGCGATGGTCGGCGCGCTCCTTGCCGAGCTGATCGCCTCGACCTAGGGCCTCGGGTACCTGATCGTCCGCGCCTCACGTCAGTTCGACATCGCCACCGTGTTCGGCGGTGTCCTCGTCGTCGCTGCCCTGGTCATGGCGGTGAACGTGGCGATCCGCGCGTTCGAAAAGCGGCTGTTCCCGTGGGCGTCCGGACCGATGCACGGGTGACCGTATCTGCTCGCGTGCTCGAGGATGAGGTGGTCCGCCGGCGCAGCGCTCTGCGGGCGCATAGACGCTTCCTTCTGACCGCCCGGCTCGGCGTGCTCGTCGGCGTCCTCCTGGCCTGGGAGCTCGCGTCGGGACGCCTCATCCGGCCCTTCTTCATCAGCTCGCCGACCGCGGTCGCCGCGCAGCTCGCTGAGTGGATCGCGAACGGAGACCTCTTCTATCACGGGCAGTTCACCCTGACCGCCACGCTCCTGGGCTACCTCGCCGGGTC
>JANNUM010000183.1:0-2711 GCA_031395235.1 Chloroflexota bacterium | reverse complement strand
TGTGACCGTCGCGATCGAGCCGGAGCGCTAGCCCGACTCCGTCAGGGCTTGCGCAGCTGCGTCCACCAGAGCATCGCGGCGCCGAGCACGAACATCACACCCAGGAGTAAGAAGGCCTGCTCCGTGCTCACGGCGCCTTGTCTCCTCCGCCCCCCCGCATCCAGGGCGTGATGGTCAGGCCGACGAGCAGCCCCTCCGGGCTGAGAAGCCGCGCGACGGTCTGCCCCCACGGCTCAACTCGGGGGCCGACGAGGAGCTTGTAGCCCTTCGCGCGAAGGTCCTCAGCCGCCGCGGCGACGTCGTCGACGTCGAACTCGATACCGCCCTGCGGCACCGGGACATCCTTGGGCCATTCGCGCGTTCCGAAGCAGGATTCGGCGGCGTCCGCGAGCGTCCACAGGCCGAAGTGCTTCACACCTGGAAGGTCGTCCGTCGCGACGTAGTCGCCCTCGGGCAGCGGCAGACCCAGGGCGTCGCGGTAGAAGCGCGCCGACGCCTCGAGGTCGCGCACGATCGGACCGAACCCGGCGACGAACAAGACTTTCATCAGATGTCCGCGCGAGTTTCGCCCAAATCGCGGAAACGCGTCAGCTCGGACTGGAAGTGCAGGTCGAAGTCACCGGTCGGACCGTTGCGGTGCTTCGCGAGCTTCAGGCGCACCACGCTCTCGTCACGGTCTTTGCGGTCCTTCTGCCAGAGGAAGAGGACCAGGTCGGCGTCGGCCTCAATCGAACCGCTCTCGCGCAAATCTGAAAGCATCGGCTCGGTGCCGCGCGTCTCGATCTGACGCGAGAGCTGCGAGAGCGCGACGAGGGGGACCTCCAGCTCGCGCGCGATCGACTTCAGGGCCCGTGTGATGACCGCCACCTCCTGCACCCGGCCTTCGTCGTCGCCGGCGCCCTCGATGAGCTGCAGGTAGTCGACGACCACGAGGTCGAGCCCGCGGTCGGCCTGGAGCCGACGCGACTTCGCGAGGATGTCGGTCACGGTCAGGCGCGTCGACTCCTCGATGAAGATCGGCGCGCGCTGCAGCTGGTTCGACGCGGAGTTGATCGACTCGAACTCACGCTCGGAGAGCCGGCCGCGGCGCATGCGGTTGCCGTCGATCTCCGCGGTCATCGAGATGAGCCGCTGCACGACCTGGAGCTCCGTCATCTCGAGCGAGAACACCGCGCAGGTCTTGCGCGCGGCGACCGCCGCATGCCACACGATGTTCAGCGCGAGGCTCGTCTTTCCGAGCCCCGGACGCCCGCCGATGATGATGAGGTCGGACGGCTGGAATCCTCCGGTCTTCGCGTCAAGGTGCTCGAACCCCGTCGGCACGCCCTGGCGCTGATCGTCGCTGCGTGCGGTGATCTGGTCGGCGAAACGTCGCAGAGCGATCTCGAGCGGAACGACATCGCGATGCAGGCTCGACTCGCTCACCGCGAACAGGAGCTCCTGCGCGTCGGCGACGGCGCTCTCGGCGTCCTCGCGCGTCAGCGCGAGATGCGCGATCTCGTTCGCGGCCTGGATGAGTCGACGCAGGAGCGCCGTGCGCTCGACGATCGCCGCGTACGACTCGGCGTGCGCGACCGTCGGCACGTTCTGCATGAGGCCGACGAGGAACTGCGCGCCGCCGACCTCATCGAGCTCGCTGCGTGCCGCGAGCTCCGCCTGCACCGTCTGGAAACCGAGCGCCTCGCCGCGTTCGGCGACGCGCTCGATAGCGCCGAGGATGAGTCGATGCTGCTCGCGTGAGAGCGAGGCCGGCGCGATGCGTCCGCGGACGACGTCCTCGTAGACCGCGGGGTCGATGAGAACGGCGCCGAGCAGCGAGGCCTCGGCCTCTGGATTTTCCGGTGGCGGCTTGGGTGTGCTGCGCTCGAGTCCGAGGTCGGCCGTCATACCGGCATCTGGTCGTCCGCCGTTTTGCTGAAGAACTTTGCCTGCTCGCTCGCGAAGAGAAGCGAGAAGATCCCCGTCGGGCCGTTGCGGTTCTTCGCGATGCTGCCGTGGATCAACTTCGGCGCGCCCACGGCGGTGTCCTCTCTATCGCGCCAGAGCATGAGAACGACGTCCGAATCCTGCTCCAAAGATCCACTCTCGCGAAGCGTCGAGAGCTTCGGTTCCATACCTGAATCGCCGGCGGCGCGCGAAAGCTGCGAGAGG
Organism: Chloroflexota bacterium; assembly: GCA_031395235.1. Taxonomy (GTDB): domain Bacteria; phylum Chloroflexota; class Limnocylindria; order P2-11E; family P2-11E; genus CF-39. The sequence continues at coordinate 560 of JANNUM010000183.1, read as the reverse complement.
CCGATGACCACGACGTTGAGCTCGCGGGCGAGCGACTTGAGATTCTTAGTGATCGTCGCGATCTCCTGTACGCGATTCTCCTCGCGCTCGCCGGTGCGCATGAGCTGGATGTAGTCGACGAGGATCACCTCGAGACGGTCGTGCGTGCTCGCGCGCCGCGCCTTCGTGCGCAGCTCCATGATCGAGAGACCCGGCGTGTCGTCGATGAGGATCGGCAGGCCCGCGAGCGACGACGCGGCCTCGGTGTCGAACACGTTCCCCGTGCGCAGCGCGAGCAGATCGGTGCGGCTGTTCATCGCGAGGAAGCGCGACACGACCTGCTTGGTGTCCATCTCGAGCGAGAACACCAGCGTGGGATGGCCGCGCTTGGCCATGTTGAAAGCCATCGCGAGCGCGAGGCTCGTCTTGCCGACCGATGGGCGCGCCGCGATGACGACGAGGTCGCCGGCGGAGAAACCCTCGGTGTAGAAGTCGATCTCGCGGAAGCCCGAGGGGATGCCGCTCACCTCGTACGGCTTCTCCATCCGCTGGCTCAAGTGGTCGAAGTTCTCCTGCAGCGC
>JANNUM010000181.1:0-3367 GCA_031395235.1 Chloroflexota bacterium | reverse complement strand
CGGCGACGTCGCGCCGCTCGGCGACGGTGTCCGAGTCACGATGACGCGCGGCTCGCACGCAAGTAGCGCGATGACGGCGAGGAGCGCGAGCCACCTCACTTGACGCGGAGCTCCTCGATCTTTACCGGCGCGCCTTTCGCGTACGTGACACGCACTCCTTCACCGTAGCCGAACGATGCTCCGTGGAGCGTCGTCCCAAGGCGCGCGGCGATGACGATCGCCGGCAGATCGACGATGCCGCCGTGCGAGATGGCGAGAACGCGGTCCTTCTCGCCTACCCGCGACGCTATGCGCGCCCACGCCGGCAGCTGCTCCTCCGCGAAGCGCTTCGCGCTCTCATCGGTACGCATGAGGAGCGCCCAGTCTGCGAGCGTGCGCATCTCACCGAACATCCGCGCCGCGGCGCCGCCGAGATCGGGCAGCAGACCGGGATCGGCGCCGTCGAGCCGGCCGGCGATGCGCTCGGCGGTCTCCTTCGCGCGCGGCAGCGGGCTGGAGACGACCAGCGCGTACTTCGGCGCCTCCTTCGCAAGGCGCTCGCACATCGCGCGACCTAGGGCGGACAGCGCGCTCTGGTTGTCGGCGAGGTTGACGCGCTCGGCGTGGCGGCGGATCTCCAGGATGCTCACCGGACTAGTCTCTCGCAAGGATCAGGGAGGGGCAGATGATGGATCCATATCCCGGTACTGGTCGTAGGCATGATCGCTGTCACGCTGATCGTGCTTTTGAGCTTTGCTACCGGAGTCCTCCGTTAATGCGCGTATTCACGCCGAGCTACGCCTCGCCTGATTGGTAAGGGAATTGCTACGCTTCGGCCCGATGCGGGTATTGATCACGGGTGTCACCGGCTTCGCCGGCAGCCACCTCGCGGAGTACATCCTCGCCAACCATCCGGATGTCGCGATCTATGCGACGTATCGGTGGCGTTCGCGCACCGAAAATCTCGAGACCCTCACCGCCCAGAACAAGGTGGAGATGATCGAGGGCCGGTATCCCACCGGCGGGACCCTCCGCGACGACGGGCGCCGCGGTCGCGTCACGCTCCTCCACTGCGAGCTCACCGACGCCGGGGCGGTCGAAAAGCTCATCGCCTCGGTCCAGCCGCAGCGCGTCTTCCACCTCGCCGCGCAGTCGTACGTGCAGTCCTCCTTCGACGAGCCGGCCGCCACCCTCCGCATCAACATCGAGTCGCAGCTGAACCTGCTGGAGGCGATCCGGCGGCACGACACGCAGATCCGCATGCACGTCGCGGGCTCCAGCGAGGAGTACGGGCTCGTCCATCCCGACGAGGTCCCGATGAAAGAGACCAATCCGCTACGACCGCTCTCGCCGTACGCCGTGAGCAAGGTGGCCCAGGACAAGCTCGCGTACCAGTACTTCAAGTCGTACGGGATGCATCTGGTCGTCACGCGAGGTTTCAATCACACCGGCCCTCGCCGTGGCACGCACTTCGTGACCAGCACCATGGCGCGCCAGATCGCGTTGATCGAGGCAGGAAAACACGAGCCGGTGATCTACCACGGTGACCTCACGAGCAAGCGCGACTGGACCGACGTCCGTGACATGGTCCGTGCGTACTGGCTCGCCCTCGAGAAGGGTGAGGCAGGCGAGGTGTACAACGTCGGCCGCGGCAAGTGCTGGTCGATCCGAGAGATGCTCGACATCCTGCTGTCGCATACGACGGTGAAGATCCGCACGCAGGAGGATCCCGCGCGTCTGCGGCCGAGCGACGTTCCGATCCTGTGGGCGGACACCGCGAAGTTCCAGCGCGCGACCGGATGGGAGCCGCAGATCCCGTTCGAGCAGACGCTGTCCGATCTACTCGATTATTGGCGTGACCGCGTGCGTCGTGATACGCAGCGGCTCGGGGCGGAGGTCTAAGCAGTGCCCGATCTTGGTGGAATGTGGACGACGTTCGTCAACAACCCGATCGTCCAGCTCGCGTTCCGCGGCGTGGGTCTTTACGTCCTCGCGCTCTACCTCGCGATGGTCTTCTGGACCGTCCGCGACGCGCAGCAACGCACCGAGAATCCGGTCCTCCCGTATCTCGCCGGCCTCATGGTCGTCGTGCTCAACATCCTCGGCCTGTTCCTGTATCTCATCGTGCGACCGAAGGAGACGCTCGGCGAGGCCTACGAGCGGCAGCTGGCGGAGGAGAGCCTCCTCGCGGAGGCGGAGCAGCGCGTCGTCTGTCCCACCTGAAAGGAACGCGTGCAGGAGGACTTCATCCTCTGCCCGACGTGCCGCACGCGTCTCAAGCGGATGTGTCCCTCGTGCGCGAAGCTCATCCGGCCCGAGTGGAACATCTGCCCGTACTGCGCGAAGGACTTCGACGAGCGCGACTGGACCGTGCACGCCGGAGGCAAAGCGGCCGAATAGCCGGGCCACGCGCTACGGCAGGAGCAGCTCCTTGATCGTCGCGTTGCCCAGGCCATCGATGACCACTCGCATCTTGAGCTTTCCTCGTGCCTGCTCGATGGAGCGTCCGGTACCCTCGGGGACGAAGTAGCTCTCGATCCCGTACGTGACATCACACGAGCTTCGCGCTCGCTGCGATATCAGCCCCTTGAGGACGACATCGCCTCTAACGACGGCCTCTTCGAAGCTGTCGGCTGGAGGTCCGCTCGCCACCCACGTACCGTCTCGTTCGCGCAACGGTACGTACACAGCGCTTCCGACTCCGAGGAAGCAGTTCTCCAGACGCGTCACCTCATAACGTAGGACGACATAGTCCCCGCGGAACAGATCTCGAGGGTCCACCGGGACGGTCGCGAGGACCACCTCCCGTCCCGTGCGGAGACCGATCTCCTTGACCGCCGCGAACGAGAGCACGCCCAGCACCTGGAGCGCGACGACGACCCAGAAGGCTGTGGCCGGCCCGATCCGCAGCAGGCTAGGGCGCATCGGCTGCCCCGCCCGCTCGCGCCCGCGCGAGCAGGACCTTTCGTGAGCGTTCGAGACCGTAGCCGCCCGCGATGAGCAGGATGCCGGCTCCGACGAACGCGAGCGAGCGGTCGAAGAGCGTTCCGAAGAAGTCGAAGTAGCGAGCGATCACGAGGATCGCGAACAGCGCGAGACCGGAGTTGATGAACGACACGCGCCCCGTCGCAAGGCCCATCTGGATCGCCCAGGCTACGGCCGCCAACGCGATGACGTTGAACAGCACCGCGTAGGCCGCCGCGGTGTCGAAGGGCGCAAACCTGGTGCAGAGCAGGGTGACCGCGGCGAGCGCGAAGAGTCCACCCGACTCGAGCAGGGCCGCGCGGGACCACCGTGCGCGCCACGCCCGCGCCACCAGCGCGACGGCCGCCGAGACGAGGCTGGCCGCGACGCTCCAGGCGAACTCAGGCGCGACGTTGGACGGTCG
>JANNUM010000175.1:0-1652 GCA_031395235.1 Chloroflexota bacterium | reverse complement strand
CCTCCATGACCTCACCGCGCCGACGCTCGGCATCCACATCGTCGCCGGCGCCGGCGTGACGACAACGGTCGGACTGCCGGGTCTGGCGGAAGGCCGCTATGTCGTGTACTGCAGCGTCGCGGGCCACGCGGACCTGGGGATGCGCGCCACGCTGATCGTGGAATGAGCGCCAGCATGGCGCCCGGCTGCTACCCGGCGAGCTTGGAAAGGAAGAGCGTCTCCGCGAGGCACACGCGCTCGAACTCCGCGAGATGCAGGCCCTCATCCGGACCGTGCGGACCCGACTGCGGATCGTCCACGCCGGTGACGAGGATCTCCGCCTTCGGGAACAGCTCCGCGAAGTCGAAGAGGAACGGGATGCTTCCGCCTGAGCCGACGTCGACCGCGTTGCTGCCCCACGCCTCGGACAGCGCCGCGTGCATCGCGCGGTACGCGGGACCGCCGGTCTTCGTCGCGAACGGCTCGCCCACCGGATGACGATCGACGTGCAGCTCCGCGCCCCACGCAACGTTCTTCTCGAGATGCTTCACCAACGCGTCGAGCGCCTTCGCCGCGTCCTGTCCCGGCGGGATGCGCATGCTGACCTTCGCGCGCGCGACGGGCACGAGCTGGTTCACCGCGTCGCGCACCGGAGGCGCGTCGAGCGCCAATACCGAGATGGCGGGCATCATCCACATGCGGTCGGTGAGCCCCCCGTCGCCTATCAGCTTCACGCTCTTTCGCGCGCCCGCCTGCTCGCGTAGCTCCGCTTCCGTGAGATCGAGGGCAGGCGCCTTCCCGCGGACCAGCCCCTCGACCGCAACATTCCCCTTCTCGTCGTGCAGCGTCGCGAGAAGGCGCGCGAGCGTGATCAGCGCGTCAGGCAGGGGACCGCCGAAGCCGCCGCTGTGCACCGCCTTATCCAGCACGCGCACCTCGACGACGCACGCAACGACGCCCCGAAGTGTCGTCGTGATCGCGGGCGTACCGATGCGCCAGTTGCCTCCGTCAGCGACGACAACAGCGTCGCAGCGCAGCCGATCGCCTTCACCTTCGAGGTACCCGCGCAGCCGCTCCGATCCAGCTTCCTCCTCGCCTTCGATGAAGACCGCGACGCCGACCGGCGGCTTGCCGTCATATGCGCGAAGTGCGGCGATGTGCGCGAGGACACCGGCTTTATCGTCGGCCGCGCCGCGCCCGTACAGCCGCCCGTCGCGCTCCGTCGGCGCGAAGGGTGGCGTCTTCCATTCCGAATCGGGACCCGGCGGCTGCACGTCGTGATGCGCGTACAGGAGGACCGTGGGTTTCCCGGGCGGCGCCTTGAAATACCCCACCACCGCGGGATGTCCGCCCTCCGCACGTAGCACGCGCGTCTCCGCGCCGACCGCGCGCAGCAGCTCGGCGACAAGCTCGGCCGATCGCACGAGCGGGGCAGGATCGTGACCCGGCGCGCTGACGGACGGTATGCGGACCAGGCGCTCGAGATCGGCGCGGACCTGGGGCATGAGCTCGCGTACTCGGGAGCGCAGGTCGGCAGCGGGAATGGTTGTCACCGCCTGATTATCGACCAGAGAAAGCGGGCGCATCGCGAATGGGACTCACGGCCGCGGGCGTCTCTGGAGCGAAGTTGAGCCCGCGGCATCAGCGCTCCGGGCTGTGACGTGAGCGGAGCG
>JANNUM010000166.1:0-6028 GCA_031395235.1 Chloroflexota bacterium | reverse complement strand
CGGTCCTGGTCGAGGTCATGACCCTCGCGTTCGAGATGGATGAAGTCCTCTACGAGCTGCGCGACCACTCCGGCGGGCTCAACGCCGGCCGCTGGGACTACATGTTCAGCATCATCAAGAAGTTCGCGGGCCGGCCCGAGTTCATCCTGCCCGACCGCGCACAGGTGTCGATGACCGTTCCCTTCATGCGCGCGTATACCGAGCTGCTCGTGAAGACCTGCCACCGTCGCGGCGCGTTCGCGCTCGGCGGCATGGCCGCATTCATCCCGAATCGGCGCGATCCCGCGGTGACCGAGGCGGCGCTCGCGAAGGTGCGCGACGACAAGGTCCGCGAGGCGAACGACGGCTTCGACGGAACGTGGGTCGCGCATCCCGATCTCGTCGAGACTGCCATGACCGAGTTCGACCGCGTCCTCGGCGACAAGCCGAACCAGCTCGACCGCCAGCGCGCCGAGGTCGTCGGACAAGCGAAGCAGCTGCTCGACGTGAAGATCCCCGGCGCGACGATCAGCGAGGCCGGGCTGCGCACGAACGTGAGCGTGGGCATCCAGTACATCGCGTCGTGGCTGCGGGGCACCGGAGCCGCGGCGATCAACAACCTCATGGAGGACGCCGCGACCGCAGAGATCTCACGCTCGCAGGTGTGGCAGTGGGTGCATCACGGAGTGCCGCTCGCCGAGGGGCCGACGGTCACAAGCGACTTGGTCAAGAAGATCGAGCAGGAAGAGCTCGCGAACATCCGCAAGACCGTCGGCGACGAGTTCTACGCGCACGGCCGCTATGACGAAGCCGCCTCGCTCTTCGACGACGTCGCGCTCTCCAGCGACTACGCCGAGTTCCTCACCCTGCCGGGATATGAGCGACTTGACTAGCGCGTTGGGCGATCTCTGATACGTCCGCCGAAGTTGCCTAGACGGAGACTCGCTCCCGATCATCGACGAATGCGAGACGCACGCCGAGAGCAGAGCCCAACTTCGCGAGAGTGTCTTGGGTCGGATTGCTGAGCCCGCGCTCGATCTTACTGATGTCGGCCTGCTCGACGCCGCACTTATCCGACAACTCGCTTTGGCTGATACCCAGCCGCTTCCGACACATCGCGAGCTGGCCGCCCAGGCTGTAGCGATGGCGCATCTGCGCGAGCTGGGCAACGGCCGCCGGGCCCTCGGCCTTGGCCTCGGACTCGGACTCGATGTCCCGCATGAGATCGGCGAGCGTCGGTTTCTTCATTGGTCTAGAGGATATGTGTTCTGACACATATAGTCAAGCGGCGGTTTTTCGGCTCTTGAACTCGGCCAGGCGCTTCCTCGCCAGCTCGATTTCCTTGTCCTCGCGTCGCTCGCTGGGATCCGCCGCTTTGTCGTAGGCGGCCAACAGGAGAATGATCTTGTCGCCGTACGCGTGGCAGAAGACACGCAACACGATGGGCGGTCCGCCGGGCTCGCCGTCAGTTCGAGACCGTACTTCTCGAGGATCTCAGACATCGCCGTACCGATCGCGCGCCGTTGTCGAGGCGTCAGCTCGCCTTTGATCCACTCGTACACAGGCACACGCCCTGTGGTGGGGTCGTCGTAGAACTCGATGGTGTACGACCGTGTTGTTGCGTTGCTCACGACCCGTGCGTCGCTGGTCGCATCAGCCGCCTTTCTCTCGCATGCCTCGACGGGGTCGAGGGTTGTTGCCGCTAGCGCGAGATCCGCTCCGCGAGGATGCGGTTGATGATCGCCGGATTCGCTTTCCCACCCATGCGCTTCATGACCGGCCCGACGAGCGCGCCGAGCGCGCGGGCGTTCCCGGCCCTGTAGTCGGCGACGGCCTTCGGGTTCTCCGCGAGCACCGCATCGACCGCCGCCGCGATCGCTGATTCGTCTGACACCTGTGTCAGTCCTTTCGATCGCACGATCGCATCGGGTGCGGAGCCGGTCTGCCACATCTCCGCGAAGACGTCCTTCGCGGCTGACCCCGACACGTCGCCCTTCTTCACGAGCGCCACGAGCGCGCCGAGCTGCGCGGGCGTGATCTTCGCTCCGGCGACGGAACCACCGTCATTCTTCAGGTACCGCAGGAATTCTCCGGTCACCCAGTTCGCGACGGTCTTGGCGTCGCCTCCGGCCGCTCGGACCGTCTCCTCGAAGAAATCGGCGAGCGCGCGGTCGTCCATCAGGATCCGCGCGTCGTAGTCCGATAGCCCGTAGTCGCGCGCGAAGCGCGCGCGGCGGGCGGTCGGGAGCTCGGGGATCGACGCGCGCAGGCGCTCGACGTCGGCACGCGCCGGCGCGAACGCGACGAGATCCGGCTCGGGGAAGTACCGGTAGTCCTGGACGTCCTCCTTGGATCGCTGCAGGAAGGTGCGCCTGCGCTCGGGGCTCCAACCGACCGTGATCTTTCCCTTGCGCGATCGGATCTCGCCGCCCGCCTGCCATTCCTGCCACAGCCGGTCGGCCTCGTACGGCACGGCTTCCTCGAGCGCCGCGTAGCTGTTCATGTTCTTGATCTCGCTCTGCGGCGGCCAGCGGACCTGGCCGTTCTCCGTGAAGCGGATCGAGACGTTCACGTCGAACCGCCCCGCGCCCTGCTCGAAGCGCACCTCGGACACGCCGGCGAACACGAGCACCTCGCGCAGCGCGCGCACGTACGCCAGGGCCTCCTCGACCGACGTCATGTCCGGCTCGCTCACGATCTCGAGCAGCGGGACGCCGGAGCGGTTGAAGTCCACGAGCGAGTAGCCATCGCCGTGCTTCGAATTCGCGGTGTCCTCCTCGAGGTGCGCGCGCGTGATGCCGATGCGCTTCGTGCCGGCGGACGTCGCGATGTCGAGCCAACCTTTGACGTTCAGCGGCAGGTCGTACTGCGAGATCTGATAGCCCTTGGGCAGGTCGGGATACATGTAGTTCTTGCGGTCGAACTTCGTGTGCGGAGGGACGTCGCAGTTGAGCGCAAGGCCGGCGGTCATCGCGAGCTCGATGGCGCGCTTATTGGGCACGGGCAGCGCGCCGGGCAGGCCGAGGCACACCGGGCACACGAGCGAGTTGGGCGGTGCGCCGAACCACTTCGCGGCGCAGCCGCAGAACATCTTCGACTCGGTGGCGAGCTCGACGTGCGTCTCGATCCCGATGACGAGCTCGTAGGGACGATCGGTCACGGTGCCTGCGGCTGAGGGATGCCGGTCGGCACGGGCCCGCCCGTCCTCTCGCTCGCTTCGATGACGCGACTGAGATTCACGATGACGCGGTCGTCGCTCACCGAAACAAGATACTGGTCGAGACCGCGATACGAGCCGTCGCGGGAGGCGCCACGCGCGTTGAACGTGTAGATACGCCCGACGCTCAGCTCGCATCGCGCGGCGTAGCCGAACTCGAAGCCTCCGGCCGTTGTCGCTGTGCTGATCTCCACGGGGCACTCGGCAGCGCCAACGGTCGGAGCCCAGCGTGCGCGGAACCCGAGAGCCACAGCCGTGGCGGGATGGCCCAGATAGAAGGCGCGGCCCGTGTCGCCCCGCGTTGGCTCGATGCGCTTCGGCGGTTGATTCACACCCGGAAGATCGGCGATCGGCAGCACCAGTCGATCGCCTGGCACGAGCGCCGGCGGCGTCACGATCTGCGGCGCGATCGCCAGCAGCGACACGACAAGCACGGCGATGAGCCCGCCGAAGAGCAACCCCGCGATGAGGATGTACTGCTTCCAGACCGGCGTGGGGTCGAGCGACTCCGCCCCCGCCCAGTGCTCGGCGGGCTGATCCTCGTAGCGCGTGCCCACCGCTAGGAGAGGTGCTTGACGAAGCGCTCGATGCGGTCGCAGGCCTCCACGACCTGCTCCATGGACGATGCGTAGCAGGCGCGGATGTGTCCACGGCCTCGCTCGCCGAACGCGTTGCCAGGCACGACCACGACACGCTCGTGTTTCAGCAGCTGCTCGCAGAAGTCGTCGTCGGAGAGACCGGTCGAGGTGATGTTCGGGAAGCAGTAGAACGCGCCGCGCGGCTCGAAGCAGTGCAGGCCCATGTCGTTGAAGCGGTGCCACATGTACTGCCGGCGCTTGTCGTACTCGCCCACCATGCGCTGGACCTCGGCCTCGCCCGTCTTGAGCGCTTCGAGCGCGGCGTACTGCGCGGCCGTCGGCACGCACATCACGGTGTACTGGTGGATCTTCATCATCTGCTCGATGATCTCGGCCGGCGCGCAGGCGTAGCCGACACGCCAGCCCGTCATCGCGTACGACTTCGAGAAGCCAGCGAGGTAGATGGTCCGCTCCTTCATGTCGGGCGCGGACAGGATCGAGTGGTGCTCGGTGCCGTAGACGAGGCGGTCGTAGATCTCGTCGGCATAGACGAGCAGGTCGTGCTCCACCGAGAGCGCCGCGATCCCCTCGACGTCCTCCTTCTCGAGGACCGCGCCGGTCGGGTTGTTCGGGAAGCCGGGCAGGATCGCGCGCGTGCGCGGCGTGACCCTGGCCTTGACGTCGTCGGGGCGGAGGCGGAAGTCGTCCTCCTCGCGCGTCGGCACGGCGACGGGTACGCCACCGGCAAGCACGATGCCGGGCACGTATGCCACGTACGACGGGTTCGCGAGAATAACCTCGTCGCCGTCGTTCAGCGTGGCGCGCAGGGCAAGATCCACGGCCTCAGACACGCCGACGGTCACGATGATCTCGCGGTCCGCGTCGTAGCGGACGCCGCGCAGCTTGGCGGTGTGCTCGCTGATCGCGTCGCGCAACGGTTTGATGCCGTAGTTCGACGTGTATTTCGTCTTGCCTTCCTTGATAGACCGGATCGCCGCGTCGCGGAAGCGCTCCGGCGTGACGAAGTCCGGCTCCCCCACGCCAAGGGAGATCGCACCCTCGACCCCGGCGATGAGGTCGAAGAAGCGCCGGATCCCGCTCGCGGGGATGCGCTCGACCTTCGTGTTCGTCAGCGGGCGTCGTGTGGCTTTCATGCCGCGACCTCCTGGCGCATCTCGTGGTGTTTGGTGGCGCGCTCGTACGCGGCCGCGACGCGGAACATCGTGGCCTCCTGGTACGAGTTCGCGATGACCTGCAGACCGACCGGCAGACCCTCGGACAGGCCGCAGGGGAGCGAGATCCCCGGCAGTCCGCTGATGTTCACCGGCAGGGTGAAGATGTCGTTCAGGTACATCGACAGCGGGTCGTTCACCTTCTGGCCGATCTTGAAGGCGACGGTCGGCGCGGTTGGCGTCACGATCGCGTCCACCTTTTCGAAGACCCGATCGAACTCCTGCTTGATGAGCGTGCGGACCTTCTGCGCCTTCACGTAATACGCATCGTAGTAACCGGAGGAGAGAGCGTACGTGCCGAGGATCATCCGGCGCTTCACCTCGGGCCCGAAGCCTTTGCCACGCGTGCGTCGGTAGGTCTCGAGAAGATCCGGTCCCTCGACGCGCAACCCGTAGCGGACACCGTCGTAGCGGGCGAGATTCGCCGACGCCTCGGCCGGCTGGATGAGGTAGTAGACGGCGAGGCCGTGGTCGGTGAGCGAGAGCGACACGTCGACGAGCTCCGCGCCCTGGCGCTCCAGCTCGCGCAGCGCGTCGCGCACCGCGCGCTCCACCCCCTTCTCCATACCCTCGACGAAGAACTCCTTCGGAACGCCGATGCGCATTCCCTTCACCCCGCGGTCGAGCTCGCGCCGGAGGTCCTCGCTCGGCAGGGGCATGGTCGTCGCATCGCTGGGGTCCTTGCCGAACAGCGCCTCGCAGACGATGGCGCAGTCCTCGACGGTCGTCGTGAACGGCCCGACCTGATCGAGCGACGACGCGAACGCGACGACGCCGTAGCGCGAGACGCGTCCGTACGTCGGCTTCATGCCAACGACGCCGGTCAGCGCGGCCGGCTGGCGGATCGAGCCACCAGTGTCGGTCCCGAGCGCAAAGATTGCCTCGCCCGCGGCGACGGCGACCGCGCTTCCGCCGGACGATCCGCCCGGCACGCGATCGACGCGCTGACCGGCGTCGTTGGCATGAAGCCGACGTACGGACGCGTCTCGCGCTACGGCGTCGTCGCGTTCGCGTCGTCGCTC
>JANNUM010000115.1:0-2223 GCA_031395235.1 Chloroflexota bacterium | reverse complement strand
TTCTCCGCCGCGATCTTCCGCCAGCTCGCGCTCGTGCAGGAGCGTGAGAGACAGAGCGCTAAAGAGTTGCGGCGCTCCGCGGAAGCGCTCGAACAGAGACGACAGCAGCTGTCCGCGTTGAACGCCGCCGGTCTGGCGCTGACCTCCGAGCTCGACCGCGACGAGGTACTTCAGCGTGTCGTCGACCAGGCCAGGGCCGTCGCCAGCGCGAAGTACGCCGCACTCGGCGTGTTCGATGAGGAAGGTGTCGTAGGGACGTTCACGACCTCGGGCATCTCCCCGGCGGAGCGTGCGCGTATCGGCCCCTTGCCGCATGGGCTCGGGCTGCTCGGGCTCCTCCAGAAGGAGAAGCGACCACTCCGTGTCGCCGACATCGCGGAACATCCGGCATCCGTCGGCTTCCCGAAGAACCATCCACCGATGAAGAGCTTCGTAGGCACCCCGATCTTGTTGCGTGGGGAGACGCTGGGGAACCTGTATCTGACCGAGAAGCAAGGCGCCGCGGAGTTCACGGCCGATGACGAGGAGGCGCTGCTCACTCTGGCGGCGCAGGCCGCGATCGCGATCGAGAACGCCCGTCTCTACGAGCAGGAGGCGCGCGTCGCGACGCTTGAGGAGCGCAACCGGATCCGGATGGACCTGCACGACGGCGTGATGCAGTCGCTCTACGGCGTGGGTCTGCTCTTAGAAGATGTCGCGGAGCGTTTGGACGAGGAGCCGGAGCACTCGAAGCGTCAGCTCTGGAGCTCGATCGACCGACTGAACGCCGCCATCGCCGACCTGCGCGGGTACGTGATCGGGCTCAAGCCGGTCGAGGCGAATCAGCCGCTGGAGCAGTCGCTCGCGATGCTGGCCGAGCAGGCGCGCTCCAACGCGCTCCTCGACGTCACGGTCGATATCAAGGACGGTACCGCCGAGAACCTCGACCAGCCGCGCACTTTGGCTGCCTACTACATCGCGGCCGACGCGCTGGGCAACATCGCGCGGCACGCGCGGGCACAGCACGCCTGGCTGCGTTTCTTCACGGAGAACGAGACCGTCGTCCTCGAGGTGACCGATGACGGCGTCGGCTTCGACTACGAATCGGCGACGAGCGGCCACGGACTCGGCAACATGCGCGAGCGGGCATTCGCCGGCGGCGGCACCCTGCACGTCGAGAGCCGCCCCGGTCACGGCGCGCGGATACGCCTCGAGCTGCCAGCGACGAAGAAGATGCGACCCGGGGAGCGCATACCGTAGGCTTGAATTGTCGCTGATCCGGAGGATCAAGAAATGAACGAGCCACAGGTCCGTGTGATGCTCGTCGATGACCACGAGGTCGTCCGCGAGGGCCTGCGCACGCTCATCGGCCGACATAAGAACCTGTCGGTCGTGGGCGAGGCCGCCACGACGAAAGAGGCCATCGAGGTCGCGGCGCGAGCGAAGCCCGACGTGATCGTGATGGATGTCCGGCTCCCCGACGGAAGCGGGGTCGAGGCGTGCCGAACGATCCGCGAGGCCAGGCCCGATACGAAGGTCATCATGCTGACGTCGTACGCGGACGACGAGGCATTGTTCGCATCGATCGTCGCGGGCGCAGCCGGCTACCTCTTGAAGCAGACCCGAGGCCAGGCGGTGATCGACGCGATCACCTCTGTCGCACAAGGACGCTCTCTCCTCGACCCGGACGTGACCGGAAAAGTGCTCGAGCGCGTCCGACGCGGAACCGACGACGTCGATCCCGCCTTCGCGTCGTTGACGGAGCAGGAGCGCAAGGTGCTCGCGCAGCTGGCGGAGGGAAGGACCAACCGCGAGATCGGCGAGGTCCTGTTCCTCTCCGAGAAGACCGTCAAGAACTACGTGAGCCGGATCCTCGACAAGCTCGGGCTCGCGCGTCGCGCCGAGGCCGCTGCGTACATGGCGAAGCGCCGCCCGCGCTACTAGCCGCGGGGTCATCGCGCCCAGGCGGCCCGTGACGCTGTAGCGATCGCGAAACTTAGGGTTGCGCCACCTCACGCTCGATCCGACTCGGAACTACCAGCGGCAGTTTGCGTGAATCGTTGTCTACGATGTCTTGAGACATCACATCAGTAGCCCGGAGGGGATTCGAACCCCTGACCTCTTCCTTGAAAGGGAAGGGGCCGAGAGAAGCGGCCAAGCGCCACAACTGAGGCGGGCAGCAGGCCGCCTTGCCTTCGGTCCAAGGACGATCCACCATCGCACGGCGATTAGTTGAGGAGAAAG
>JANNUM010000106.1:0-5624 GCA_031395235.1 Chloroflexota bacterium | reverse complement strand
TCGCGAGCGCAGCCGCGACGTAGCCGCCGATGCCGGTGAACGCGAGCCCGACGACGAGCGTTGAGACCATGAGCTCCACGGAGCCATTCATGCGGCGCGCGATGTCCTCCGCGCTCGCGCCCTCCCCACCCACGATCGCCGCAAGGACCATGAAGAAGAGGAGTGAGAGGCCGAGGTCGGTGAGCCAGCCCGCTGCGATCGCGCCGATCCGCACCGGCGCATGGTATCGGCGCTCAAGCCGCCGCGAGCACGTTCACGAGCCGCGTGACCGCGCCCTCGAGCGGGTAGGTCTTCGCGAGCGTGAGGAGCTCGTCGGGGCGCGCCGGTGTGCGGGGGATCGTGCCGTCTCCGCCGGTCACCGGGCAGTCCGTGACCGGCGCGACGACACGCCGCGCGGCGGCGAGATAGTCCGCCGCGGCGCGCAGGCGCGCGCGGATCGTCGGCGAGAGATCCGTCGCGGCCAGGATCGCCTCGAGCGAGCCATAGCGACGGAGCAGGTCGCTCGCCGTCTTCTCTCCGATGCCGGGGACGCCTGGGAGCCCGTCGGACGGATCGCCACGCAGCAGCGCGTAGTCGATGTAGCGATCACCGGGGATGCCGTACTTCTGGTGGACCCAGGCCGCGTCGACGTGCGCGAGCTCCGAGACGCCGCGCAGCGTGTACAGCACCGTCACGTGCGGGTCGGCGACGAGGGCGAAGAGGTCGCGGTCGCCGGTCACGATCTCGACCGGCTCGCGCGTCCGCTTCGCGAGCGTCGCGATGACGTCCTCGGCCTCGAACCCGTCAGCGCTCGCGGTCGAGAGCCCGAACGCGTCGAGGAACCGCTCGAGAAGGACCATCTGCGGCGCGACGGGATCCTCCTCTTCCGCCGTCGTCGCGACGCGATGCGTCTTGTACGTAGGAAGCGCTTCGACCCGGAACGCGGGGCGCCAGTCGGCGTCGAGCGCGATCCAGAGGTACCTGGGCTTGCGGTCCGGAATGAGGCGCGTCAGGAAGCCGAGGAAGCCGTAGACCGCATGCACCTCGGTGCCGTCCTGTGCGCGCATCGGTGGCACCGCATGGTACGCGCGATACGTAAGGCTCGCGCAGTCGATCATGAGGAACGGCCCGGAGGGGCCGGTCATGCGACGGCCGTGCTCCGGAAGACGTTCCCGATCGCGGCGATGATCCGGTCGTTCTCCTCGTGCGTGCCGATCGAGATGCGGACGCAGCCCGCGCAGCCGGGCCACATCGAGATGTCGCGGATGAGCACGCCCTCGCGGAGGAAGCGCGCGTGCACACCCGCGGTGTCGCCGTCGTGGACGCGGACGAGCAGGAAGTTCGTGACGGACGGATACACCGTCACTGACGGGACCCGCTGGAGCGCCGCGGCAACGCGCTCGCGCTCGACCCGGCAGCGCTCGATACGCGCGACGATGTCCATGTCGGACCGGACCAGCTTCAATCCCACCGCGAGCGTGATCGCGCTGATGCTGTAGGGCAGCTGCGCCGCGCGGTAGATCTCCGCGAGCTCGGGATGCGCGACGAGCACGCCGAGGCGCAGGCCCGCGGCGGCGCGCACCTTCGAGAAGGTCTTGCTGACGACGATGTTCGGGTGCTTCGCGATGGCCGAGACGAGCGAGGAACCCGCAAAGTCGGAGTACGCCTCGTCGAGGAGCACGAGCGTCGTCGGGTACTTGCGTGCGATCGCGAGCGTGACCTCGTCGGGCACGACGTTCCCGGTCGGGTTGTTCGGCGACGTGATGACGACGATGTGAGGGTTCACGCGTTCTATCGCCGCGAGCGCCTGATCGACGCCGATCTCGTAAGGAAGGCCGATGTGCTCCTCGGCGACCGTGCCGCCGGCGATGACCGCGAGGCGCGCGTGCATCGAGTATGTCGGCTGGAAGAGGAGCGTCGTGCGGCCTGCGCCCCCGAAGACGAGGAACGTGCTGAGGAGCAGCTCGTTGCTGCCGTTGCCGAGGATGAGCTGGTCCGGCTCGACGCCGTACTCCTTCGCGAGCGCGGCGCGGAGCGCGGCCGCGGTCTGGCCCGAGGGATACCGGTTCAGGAGGACGTCGCGCAGCTCCTCGGTCGTGAGCCAACGCGCCGCCGGGTTCGGCTCCGCCCACTCGTTCGCCTGGACCCGGACCTCCGCGGCCTGTTGCTGGGTGCGGTACGCACCGAAGCCCGTGAGATCCCCGCGCGGCCGCGGCAGCTCCGTCATGCGGTCGAACGATACTTGCAGCGATCGCTCGGAGAGCGGCTCGGTCCAGCCGCATTCGGTAAACTTGCCCGAGTCCCCCACCCGCCACTGGGGAGTGGCCAAACGGTAAGGCACCTGACTCTGGATCAGGCGATTAGAGGTTCGAATCCTCTCTCCCCAGCCGAGACCCGCGTCGTCATTGGTCGAAGTCCACTTTCCCGATTTTGGGGAAGCTCACCTGATTGCTGGGAAGCTCAGCTGATTCGACTGGTCCCCCTGACAATCAGCTGGCGCGTTTTGCGAGCATCGCACTGAGCGGTGTGGGAAGCCGCTGCAGCTCTTCGAAGGGACGTGCCTTGGTGTACCGCTGGACCATCTTCAGATCTTTCCAGCCACCTTCAGCGGCGATGTCGAAGACGGTCATGCCGACGCGGTGCGCGCTGGTGGCCCAGTAGTGGCGTGCGCGGTGGGCCATCCAGTTCGGGATGCCAGCCGCTTCGAATCGATCGCCCAAGCGTCCCATGTATGTCTGGAAGCCACCAAGGCTGAATGGCTCGCCTTCCTCAGTCAGGATGAGTGGCCCGTCGGGATGACGGTTGGGACGCCAGTCCTTGATGTACTGGTCGACCGCGGTGGCGGCAAGCCGATCGACGCGGACCTTCCGCGATTCCTTGCTCTTGCTCGTCTCGGCTCGCACCAGCAGGTAGCTGTCGTCGATTGGCCGCTCGATATGGATATCCGCATGCCGTCTGCGTCTAATCACCCCACGGTCCATGCGGGGGCAGCAGCTTGCCGTTGCCGAATCTGCGAGGCCGAAAGCGTCGGGTCGGCGAACGGGCAGAAGTAGCATGACCGGCGGCGGTGCTCCCGCGCGCACCCGAGACAGCAAGGAGAAACACTGTGGCGATCACCGAGCCGACTCCGACGACCCTCAGCGAGGACGAGGCGACGCAGCGCGACGCCTTCGTCGGCAGGCTCTTCGGCGCGTTCCTCGCCTCGGCGGACCTGCTCACGGTGTACATCGGCGACATCCTCGGTCTCTATCGGAGTCTCGCCGACGAAGGTCCGACGACCTCGGCACAGTTGGCAACGCGGACGGGCATCGCGGAGCGTTACGCGCGGGAGTGGCTCGAGCAGCAGGCGGTCACCGGCATCCTGGTCGTTGACGACACGTCGAAGGACGCGGACCAGCGCGCCTACACGCTCCCGCGTGCGCACGTCGAGCCGCTCCTCGACCGCGACAGCCTCAACTCGATCGTGCCGCTCGCGCGCCTCCTGCCGCCGGCAGCGGCGGTGATGCCGAGGCTCCTGGAGGCCTACCGGAGCGGCGGCGGCGTCTCGTGGGCCGATTACGGCGACGACCTCTGGCAGTCGCAGGGCGACTTCAACCGACCGCTCTTCCGGCACCAGCTCACGCAGAAGTTCCTGCCGCAGGTCGCCGATGTGCACGCCAAACTCGGGCAGGGCGCGCTCGTCGCCGACGTCGCTTGCGGCGTCGGCTGGTCCAGCATCGCCATCGCGAAGGGCTACCCGAAGACGAGCGTCGACGGCTTCGACCTCGACGACCGCGCCATCGAGGCGGCACGTCGCGCGGCGGCCGAGGCCGGAGTCGCCGATCGCGTCAATTTCCACGTCCGCGACGCCGCCGACCCCGCGCACAAGGGGCGGTACGACCTCGTCACGATCTTCGAGGCGGTGCACGACCTCTCGCGTCCGGTCGAGACCCTTCGAGCCGCGCGCGAGATGCTGGCTTTGGGTGGCTCCGTGCTCGTGATGGACGAGCGCGTGGCGGAGTCCTTCATCGCGCCCGCGGATGACGTCGAGCGCCTCATGTATGCAGCCTCGATCCTCGTCTGCCTGCCGAACGGCCTTGCGGAGCAGCCGAGCGCCGCGACGGGCACGGTCATGCGTCCCGACACGCTGCGTCAGTACGCGATGGCCGCTGGCTTCCGGGACGTTGAGGTCCTCGGCATCGAGCATCCCTTCTTCCGCTTCTACCGCCTCCGACGGTAGCTGGGATCGAGAGAGGGCCTTATTCGATTCGCGCCGCGTCGCCCCGTCGGATCGTTCCGCCGTGCTGGACGGCGCAGTAGACGCCGACGTTCACGTCGTGGTGCTTCGCCGCGGTGCGCAGGATGACACCGTCGCGGGGAAGGTCACCCTGCGGCAGCGTCGTCATCACGCAGCGCGGACATGGCTTCTGGACCGTGTCTGCGCGACCGCCGGGAGCAACGACCGGAGCCGTCGAGGTCGACGGAACGCGCCTCTACTACGAGCAGGCAGGGCACGGCAGCGATCTCGTGCTCGTGCACGGCTCGATGCTCGATCGGCGGATGTGGGACGACCAGTTCGTCTCCCTCGCCGAGCACTTCCGTGTGCTCCGGTACGACCTGCGCGGTTACGGACGATCGCCGTGTGGCGATGCCGAGTTCAGTCATCGAGACGATCTCGCTGAGGTCCTTGAGCGCGTTGGCGTCGAGCATGCGTTCGTCGTCGCGCTGTCGATGGGGGCCGCGGTGGCCGTGGACTTCGCGCTCACGCACCCGGAGCGCGTGCGTGCGCTCGTGCTCGTCTCCAGCGGCCTGAGCGGCTACCGGATGCCCGACGAGTACATGTCTGGCCGTCAGCCGTTCCACGACGCCGCGCGCACGCGTCAGTTCGGCCGCGCGATGGACCTGTTCCTCGATTTCGAGCCGATGCGCACGGCCGCCTCGGTACCCTCGCTGCGCAAGCGCCTCGAGGAGATGATCGGCGAGCACACCTGGCCCCTACACCAGGAAGGCGTGCCGAGCCCGCGACCGCTGTCGCCGCCGGCCGCCGGGCGGCTGAACGAGATCAATGTGCCGACGCTTGTGGTCACCGGCGCGCTGGACATGCCCGCGATCAGGCAGCAGGGCGAGTTCATTCACGCGGGAATCCGGGGGTCGGAAAGCGTCGTGATCGCCGGTGCGGGTCACATGGTGAACATGGAACGGCCTGAGGAATTCGATCGCGCAGTGCGCGATTTCCTGGGCCGCGTCGGCGACCGCGCGGTGTAGCTGCCGCCTGTCGCGATCAAACATCGTGCCTGTCTCGGCCAGGCCAGCCTCTTCTGCTCTGGCCCGAAGTCGGCCGGCGTCCCTCGTAGGACAGTCTTAGTCGCTTCGCGAGGATCTCCCATGGTCGATCGGCGACTACGCCGGCGGGCGGAAGAAATACGGCCGGTGACGTATGGCTGAGCCGTCGTCGCGGACCTGCCGCACTCGACCGTTGGGCGTGGGCACCCGACCTTCTCCGCGATCGAGCTAACAGCGCTGGCCGGTCCGACGATAATCGCGTCGGGCCTGCGTCCCAGGGGCTGCTCGTCCTCGCCGACATTAGTGGATACACGAAGTACATGGCCGGGACCGAGCACGAGCACAGCATCGAGTTCCTTCGCGAGCTCATCGAGACGATCGCG
>JANNUM010000084.1:0-2524 GCA_031395235.1 Chloroflexota bacterium | reverse complement strand
GAACACCAACACGACGGCGAACACCAACACGACGGCGAACACCAACACGACGGCGAACACCAACACGACGGCGACCACGAACACGGGCGCCACTCTCCCGACGGTCGCCGGCGTTCAGACAGGACCGTCGCTCGGTAACGCGGTCCTGGGCCTTCAGACCCTTCCTTCAACGAGCACTGGGTCCGAACTTCCAGTCGCGGCGCTTGGCGGACTCTTCATGAGCTTCGGGGCATGGCTGCTCCGCAAGCCAGTGCGTCGCAACAACAGCTAGCCCACAGGCCGAGTGGCCTTCCTTGCGCGAAGGGAGCCCGGAAACGGGCTCCCTTCTGTTTGGGCAGCGAATGCGGCCGGTGTAACGCTGTACGAAAGCGTTTCGAGGATGCGGCCGTTCCCCGAAGGCGACTGACGAGTCGGAGTCTCGAGCGGACCCGTACCCACAGATCGATTGCGACGCCTTGCCGCTTTCGGAGGTCACCGCCGTGCCACGAGAGTTCGAGGATGTGGTCATGGCGTGTCTGGCTCGGGACCCCAGCGGCCGTCCAAGCTCCGCTATTGATGTCGCGGTGGCTCTCGAGCGTGTCCTCGAGGCACTCGGCCTGAGAGAGCTCCTCGCTTGGCCCAAGGGAGTGCGCGTGCGACCCTAACCGCTGATGCGCCACCTCCGCGCGTTCTGGTTCGGCGAGGCCGACATCGCGCCGGTGGCGTTGTTCCGCATCCTGTTCGGACTCCTGCTCTTCAACTGGTTCTGGCAGCTCTTCCCAAATCTCACGGCGTTCTTCACCGACGAGGGGATCCTCCCTCGACACGAGCTCGCGCTTGCTGATCCCGACCGCCTCTCGCTGCTCAACCTGTCCGGCGACTGGTGGCCGGTCGCCATCGTCTGGGTGGTCTCATGTGTCGTTGCGCTCGCGCTGACCCTGGGCTGGCACACGCGCCTGATGAGCCTGCTGGCGTTCGCGCTCGTGTCGAGCTTCTCGTTCCGAGATCCACTGATCCTCGACGGCAGCGATCTCGTCTTCCGCTTCGTTCCGCTATGGCTGGCCTTCACGCGCGCGGGCGAGCACTGGTCCGTCGACGCACGTCGGCGAAGCGAGGGGGCCGTGTTGCGCGGCTGGGCCCTTCCGATCCGCATCCTCGAGCTCCAGATCGCGTGGATCTACCTTGCGACCGGCCTCGAAAAGCTCGGTGGGATCGACTGGATCGTCGGCACCGCGGCGTACTACGCCCTGCAGCTCGAGCACACCTTCGCGCGGCCATGGGCACACGCGATCGCGGTGGATCCGACGCTCTCGCGTCTCATCAGCTGGTACACGCTCGCGGTCGAGCTTGCATTCCTTCCGCTCGTGATGATCCCTTCTCGCATGACGCGGCTTGTCGCCGCAGTCGCCGCCGCCGCGATGCACGTTGGGATCCTCATGCTCATGAACGTCGGCAACTTTCCACTCGTGATGCTCGCGGCCTGCGTGCTTTTCTTCCCGGCCGACTGGATCCATCGCGTCCCGCGCGACAACATCACCGTCGCACTTGGGGCGTCGCGCGGTCGTCCGCTCGAAGGGGCTGCACTGCTGCTTCTCGCGGCCACCGTGTTCGTTACGGCCGTGCCGTCACAGCTGGAGATCATCCGGCCGCGCGGCGACATCGGACGGGCGCTTCGCGCTCTTTCGCTCGATCAGCGCTGGGACATGTTCTCGCCGAACTCAGCACGGTCCGATGGTTGGATGATCGCGCCCGCGACGTTGGCCGACGGGACACGGCTCGACCTCTTCAGTCAGCGCGGCGCGGACGACCGTAGCGGGCGGTACAGCGACCCCCTCTACACGCGCTGGAGCAAAGTGCACGAGCGCATCGCCAGCGGCTTCTACGCGGGCTATCGTTCGGAGTACGCGCGCCACTTCTGCCGCACGCGTAACTCGCGTCTGGGGCCTGGCCAGTCGCCGCTCGCAAGCTTCGAGCTGCTCTACGTCGAGCGGACGATCCGTGCTCCGGGGGAAGGACCACCGCTGATCTCCGAGAACAGGCTCTGGTCACAGCAGTGCTAGAGCAGCAGAACCAGGAGCGCCGCCTCGTGACGGTGCTGTTCGCCGACTTCGCCGGATTCACGGAGCTCGCCGATCAGATGGACCCGGAGGAGCTCCAGGTCCTCGTCTCGGGCATCTTCGAGGACCTCGCCGAGGAGGCGATCCGCCACGACGGCACGATCGAGAAGTTCATCGGCGACGCGATCTTCGTCGTGTTCGGCGCGCCCGTCGCGCACGAGGACGACCCGCAGCGCGCCCTCCGGACCGCGCTCGCGATGCAGCGCGTGTTCGCCGATCACGCCGCGCGGGTGAAGAAGGCGCGCGGCGTTGAGTTCGGCCTGCGCATCGGCATGCACACCGGCATGGTCGTCGCCGGCGCGGTCCGCAGCGTCGCCGAGTACGGCGTCATGGGTGACACGGTGAACATCGCGTCGCGGCTCCAGTCGGCCGCCGGGCCTGGCGAGATCTACGTGACGCAGACCACGTTCCGCCTGACCAACCGAGAG
>JANNUM010000071.1:0-2710 GCA_031395235.1 Chloroflexota bacterium | reverse complement strand
CGTCGGCCGCGGCGGCGATCGCGTCGTCGTCGAGCTTCGTCCCGACGAGCGCCTTCGCGTCGATCGCCACCGGGCGTGATCCGACTCCCGTGATCGCGATCCGTGCTTCGGTGACCATATCGCCGTCAAGCCGGACCGCCGCCGCGACGCCCGCGATCGGGAAGTCGAACGAGTTGCGGTCGCGGAGCTTGACGTAGGTGCTGCGCCATCCCGTCGCGTCCGGCAGCGTCACGGAAACAACGACGTCATCGCGACCGATGGCCAGGTAACGGATCCCATCCTCGCGGTAGAGCTCGGCGAGCTCGAGCTCGCGCAGCCCGCTCGTGTTCTCCACGCTCACCTTCGCGCCGAGCGCGATCAGCGCCGGGACCGTGTCCGCGCTCGCGACCGCGAGGCAGCGCGGGCTTGACGGCGCGACGCGACACACGACCGACGGATGCGTCTTCATGCAGTACCCCTCGGCGGTCCGCCAGAAGAGGGACTGGTCGTACCAGTTACAGCGCGTGTCGAGGCACAGGTTCCCGCCGATCGTGCCCATGTTGCGCAGCTGCGGCGTCGACACCGCGCCGGCCGCCTGCGCGAGCGCCGCGTACTTCGCCCGCACGGTCGGATGCGCGGCGACCTGGGTGAGCGTCGCGCCGGCGGAGATACGGAGGCCCGTTCCGTTGCTGATGTCGCGCGCGCCCTTGACCCGGCCAAGCGAGACGAGGACCTGCGGCGTGAACTGCCTGCGCTTCATGTTGGGGAACAGGTCGGTGCCGCCCGCAACGAGCATGACCGGAAAGCTCGGCGTTCCGCGCGCGGCGTCGGACCCGGCGGCGCCGTGCTCGCGCAGCAGGGTGGCGGCCTCGGTCCACGTGGTGGGCTCGACCAGGCGAAAACGCGGCAGTCGCAGCACGCCTTTAGTCCGCCGGTGTCCCGGTGTTCTTGCGCTCGCGCGCGTCGGTCGACGCGGTCAGCCGGCGCATGGCGCGCTTCGGATCGACCTTGCCGTCGCCAAGGCCATCGGGACCGATGCGGTCCTTCGTCACGCCGCGGTTGTCGCGTTTGCCGAGCGCGTCGAGGATCTTGTCCGCCGTGATCGGGGTCTCGTCGAAGCGCACCCCGATCGCGTCGTAGACGGCGTTCGCGATGGCGGGGATGACCGAGTTCAACGGACCCTCGCCGGCCTCCTTCGCGCCGAAGGGACCCTCGCTGTCGTTGGTCTCGACGATGATCGCCTCGAGCTCCGGCGTGTCGAGCGACGTCGGCAGCTTGTAGTCGAGCAGCGACGGCTTCTTGTGGAGCCCGCCGCGGAAGATCTGCTCCTCGGCGATGATCTCGCCGTATCCCATATACGCGGAGCCCTCGATCTGCCCCTCGACGTTCGCCGGATTGAGCGCGCGGCCGCAGTCGTGCGCTGTCGTGATCTTGTCCACCGTGAGCGTCCCCGTTTCGAGATCCACCGAAACCTCGGCGACCGACGCCTGGTACGAGTACGCCGGCGTCGGGCCCACGCCCGCGCCCTTATAGCTGCCGCCGATGCCGGCGGGCGGTTTGTAGCTGCCCGCGGCGACGAGCGTGCCGTGCTTACCCTCGGCGATGTTCGCGGCCTCAACGAACGAGAGGTGCTTCTCCGGATCGCGCCGGTCGTACACGCGGCGGTACGCCGTACCGAGCCGATCCACCGGCACGCCCAGCTTCTCCGACGCGGCCTCGAACAGCAGCGCGCGCAGCTTCATCCCCGCGTCCTTGACCGCGTTGCCCGCCATCATCGTCACTCGGCTCGAATACGAGCCGAGGTCCACCGGCGCGAGCGAGGTGTCACCCGAGACCACGTGCACGTCCTCGGGCAGGACGCCCAGCGTCTCGGCGGCGACCGACGCGAGCATGTTGTCGGAGCCCTGGCCGATCTCGGCGGTCCCGCACATCACGGTGACGCCACCGCCGCGATCGATGCGGATCTCCGCGCCCGAGTGAGGCATTGGGTTCCAGTAGATCGGCAGGCCGGCGCCGGAGATGTACGCGCTGCCGGCGACGCCGATGCCCTTTCCCTTCGGCAGGCTCTCGCGTTTCGAGTCCCAGCCGGTCGCCTGGCGCACGGCCTTCAGGCAGTCGCCCAGGCCCATCGTGGTGATGCGCAGGTCGTTGACGGTGCGGCTGTTGGCCGGTTGCAGGACGCGCAGCCGGTACTCGATCGGATCGAGCCTCAGCTCCGTGGCGATCTTGTCGAGCTGGCACTCGAACGCGTAGCGCGGCTGTGTAGTGCCATGTCCGCGCTTCGGTCCGCACGGCGGCTTGTTCGTGTACACGCGCACGCCATCGAACTTGTATGCGGGGATCCGGTACGTGACGGTCATGAGCGCGCCGGTGTAATAGGTGGTCGCGATGCCGTACGACGCGTAGGCGCCGCCGTCGAGGTAGCTCTGGAAATGAACGGCGGTGATCTCACCATCCCGCTTGACGCCGGTCCGCAGGTGCATCTTCACCGGATGGCGGCCACGGTGCGCGTAGAACACCTCTTCGCGGTCCAGCGTGAACTTCACCGGCCGCTTCGTGCGCATCGACAGGAGCGCCGCTGAGAACTCGTGGCCGAATGGATCGCTCTTGCCGCCGAACGCACCGCCGTTCGGCGTCGCGATCACGCGGATGCGCGAGCGTGGCAGCTTGAGCACCTTCTCGAGCTCGCGGTGCACGTAGTGGGGGACCTGGGTCGCCGTCCAGAGCGTCA
>JANNUM010000533.1:0-6878 GCA_031395235.1 Chloroflexota bacterium | reverse complement strand
GAGCGAGTTCCGTTTCTCGCCCCGGCCGAACCGCGCCAACGAGATCAACTGGCGGAGCTGGGGTGACGCCGCGTTCGCCGAGGCGCGCGAACAGAGCAAACCCGTACTGCTCGCGATCAGCGCGGTGTGGTGCCACTGGTGTCACGTGATGGACGAGACCAGCTACAGCGTCCCCGAGATCATCAGCGTCATCAACGACCGCTACGTTCCGGTCCGCGTCGACAACGACGAGCGGCCCGACGTGAACCGCCGCTACAACATGGGCGGCTGGCCGAGCACGGTCTTCCTCACGCCGGAGGGCGAGATCATCCACGGCGGCACCTACGTCCCGCCGGACCAGATGTGGCAGGCACTGAACGGCGTCAACGAAGTCTGGTCCACCAAACGCGAGGAGATCGCGGCTCGCGTCGCCGAGCTCCACGAGCAGGAGGCGCAGGCGCGCAAGCCCGCGGCGGATGGCGCAAAGAGAATGAGCGGGGAGCTGTCGGCGGACATCGTCGACACCGTCGGCGCGCTCGTTCGTGGGCAGTACGACCCGCAATTCGGCGGCTTCGGCCGCGCACCGAAATTCCCGCAGGTCCGGCTCCTCCGTTTCCTGCTCGACGAATACCGGCGACACGGCTATCCCGACGTCGCGCACATGCTGCACAAGACGCTCGGCGCGATGGCCGCGAGCGGTATGCACGACAAGGTCGAGGGCGGATTCTTCCGCTACGCGACGACGCGCGAGTGGGAGATCCCGCACTACGAGAAGATGCTCGAGGACAACGCCGAGCTGCTTGCGGCGTACGCCGAAGCGCATCGCACGTTCCCGGAGGCCGGATACGACCGCATCGTCCGCGACGTCGTGCGCTGGATCGATACGGTCCTGTGGCGCGACGACGCGAAGGCCTTCGCCGGGTCGCAGGACGCCGACGAGGTCTATTACGAGCTCGATGGCGCGGGCCGCGAGAAGCACGGCTCGCCATTCGTCGACAGGACGCTGTACACCGGTTGGAACGCGCTCGCGGTCTCCGCGTACGTCGCGGCGTCCGCGGCCCTCGGCGATGACGCGATCGAAGAACGGGCGCACGACGTCATGGCCACGATCGCTACGCGCATGGTCGTCGGTCCAGAGCGTCAGCTCATGCACTTCGACCGCGGCGAGGGACCTCGCGTTTCGGACCTGCTCAGTGACTGGGCCGCGTATCTACAGGCCACGATCGACGAGTACGAGACGGGGAAACATCCCGGCGCTCTCGCCGGCGCCGTGAAGGCCGCGACAGTCATGCGCGAACGGCTCGAGGACCCGGAAGACGGCGGATTCTTCGACGCGCCGGCGCGCGCGGAGCCGGGGCGCGTCGCGCTGCGCGAGAAGCCGATCGAGGACAACGCGATGGCCGCCGATGCGCTGCTGCGCCTGGCGGCGCTCACCGGCGACGAGCGGTGGCGCGAGACAGCGCTGCGTACGTTGCGTTCGTTCGTCGGCACCTATCGCGGGTGGGGGCAGTTCGCGTCGTCCTATGCGAACGCGATGGCGCGTGCGCTCGCCGAGCCGCTATCGATCACGGTCGTCGGACCGAAGGACGATGAGACAGCGACCGCGCTCTGGAGCGCGGCGCGATCGGTCGACGATCCGGCTCGGAGCGTCCAGCGGATCGTGCCTGACAACGACGCTGCCCGGCTCGAGCAGCTCGGGTTCCCGCGCGACCGTACCGCCGCCTACGTGTGCGTCGGCACGAGCTGCTCCGCTCCGCTGACGGACGAGGGCTCGCTCCGCCGCGAGCTCGAGCGCGCGCGCTCGCGGTTGCAGAAGGTCTAGCCGCGCAGGCAAGCGATCGCCGCGTAACACGCGGATAACATCCGCGTGTGACGCGACTCCTCGTTTCGATCGCCCTGCTGGCCGTTTCGTGTGCGCCGTTCGGTACGTCGACGCCGGCTCCGGCTCAGCGCTACGCGATGTACCAGTACGTGGTCCAAGTGCCGACCAAGCCTGTGAGCCCGAACCAGCGGCTCATCCTCGTGTGGGAACCGCGGCTCGCGTCGGAGAGCTCCACGAGCTTCTACGGGATGCAACTCTGTTTAGCGCTCTTCGGTCCGTGGGAATCGGTCGACGCCCTCAAGAAGGCGGCGACGTACGACTCAGGCGCCACATGTCCGCCGACCGGCGCGATCGCGACGAGCCAGACGCTGCGAACGGCTTCGAACAGTGGCGCGCGGATGGCCGCGGATGTCATGGTGCCGTCAGCGCCGGGGTTCTACGACTTGCGACAGATCTCGATCTCCGACTCCGGTAACTCCACGAGCGCTGGGTCCGTCATCGAGGTCCGCTAGACCAGCCGAGTTCCTCGCACCCAAACCGCTTTCGGCCGCTGCAAGACCTCGAGGTCCCGCAGTGGGTCGCCGTCCACGAAGACCAGGTCCGCCCACAAGCCTGCGGCGATGCGCCCGGCCTTCGGCCGGCCCACGACGTCCGCGGCGACGCTTGTCGCCGCGACGAGCGCCTCGGTGCGTGAGAGCCCGGCCTCGGTGAGATAGATCAGCTCGAGCGCGAAGCGCTCGTGCGTGTTGAACGGCGTGCCGGCGTCGGTGCCGGCTGCGATCCGCACGCCCGCCTTGTGCGCGGCGCGGACTCCCTCCTGATGCTTCGTGGCGACGAGGCGCGCGCGCTCCATGACGCGTGCGGGCAGCGCGCCGCCGTTCTCGATGATGCGCCGGAGCGCGGAGAACGTCGGTACGAGCGCGACGTCCTTCTCCTTGATCAACCGGATCGTCTGCTGGTCGAGCAGCGTCGCGTGCTCGATGGAGTCGATGCCGGCCTCGGCCGCGATGCGCATGCCCTCGGCGCCGTGCGCGTGCGTGGTGATGGGTATGCCGGCGCGGTGGGCCTCCTCGACGGCTGCGCGCGTCTCCTCGGGCGAGTACGCCGCGAGCTCGGGGCCCGCGCCCTCGCCGAGCACGCCGCCGGTAGAGAACAGCTTGATGACGGCCGCGCCGACGGCGACCTGCTCGCGCGTGGCCGCGCGGACGGCGTCGGCTCCGTCGGCGATGCGGCCGACCTCCATGCCATGCCCGCCGGTGATCGTTATCCCACGCGCGGCAGCGATGATGCGCGGACCTTCGAGCGCCCCGCGCTCGATCTGGTGTGCGAGCTCAACGACCATCGAACCGTTCGCTCCGAGATCGCGCACCGTGGTCACGCCGCTGCGGATCGTGATACGCGCGTTGCGGAACGCCTTCAGCGTCGCCGCGGCCTCGCTCTGCCGCGCCTCGGCGTCGAAGTCGGCGCTGCCGTCGAACGTGAGATGCACGTGGCAGTTGATGAATCCGGGTAACGCAAACTTGCCACCGGCGTCGACCGATCGCGATCGCTCGCCCTTCGGTGTCTTCGGTGTGCGCGAGCGCTTGCCGACCCAGGCGATCTCACCATCCTCGATCACGACCGCTGCGTCCGACGTGGCGTTCGTGCCGTCGAAGAGGCCGTCGATCTCCATGACCGTTCGCATCGCGAGGCAGTATCGTCCACCAATGTCTCACCCGCTCGTCGAGCGTCTTCGCGCGCGCGGTTTCGTGATGCCCGACTACGACGGCGGTGGATTACTGAACGTACCCGCGACCGTCCTCGATGTGCTCGGCGCGCGAGACGCTGGTGACGCTCCGCCGCTGACGGGCCTCGATCCGGCGCTGCGCGAGGGTGTGCGGCAAGTTGTCGTGATCCTCGCCGACGGCCTCGGCTGGCGGCAGCTCGAGATGCTCTGCGACAGGGGTGACACGCCGTTCCTCGCCGAGCTGCGCGAGCGCGCGCGGCGGCGCGACCGGGCGCAGCTCCTCGACCTGACGACGGTCTTCCCATCCACGACCGCCGCCGCGATCACGACGCTGAACACCGCACGAACGCCGCTCGAGCACGGCAACATCGCGTACTTCATCTGGCTCGAGGAGTTCGCGCAGGTGACCGCGATGCTCCGGTGGGGCCCGGCGATCACACGACGCGGCTCGTACTTCGACGATGCCGCCGTTGACCCGCTCCAGTTCGTGCTGGTGCCGTCGATCCATGCGCGTCTGCGTGAGCGCGGTATCGCTTCTTACGTCATCGAACCCGAGATCTTCCGGTCCGAAGCGATGACGCGCATGCATGCGGCTGAGGCGAGCTTCGTCGGGTACGTCCTGCCCTCGTCGATGGGCGTGCGCCTGCGTGGCCTGCTCGGCGCACCGCGTCCCTCATACATATATGCGTACTGGTCCGGCATCGACACCGTGTCGCATCTCTACGGACCGCGCAGCGAGGAGGCCGCGATGGAGGCGGCCCTCTTCGACCTCGACCTTCGCCGCGCGCTCGGCGATCGCAGTCCCGGCGACACCTTGGTGATGCTCACCGCCGACCACGGACACGCGACGACGGATCCCGACAAGATGCTTGACGTGGTCGGCGACGAAGAGCTGCGGGCTCTGCTGCGCAATCCGCCCGCGGGCGAGCCGCGCCTGGTGTTCCTGCACACCGATCATGCGAAGCAGGTGCGCGAGCACATCGATCGCAAGTGGCCAGGCCTCGTCACTCTGCTCGATCGCGACGAGCTTATCGAGGCGGGGCTGTTCGGGCGGGGCGACCCGATGACGGCGCGCCGACGCATCGGCGAGGTCGTCGCGCTCCTCGACCGCGACCTCTCCGCCTCTATCGTGAAGGTGGAAGGACAGACGATCCGACATCGTGGATCGCACGGCGGTATGACCGCCGACGAGATGCGCATCCCGGTCCTCGCGTGGCGAGCCTGAGCACGCTCACCTAGGATTCCGCGGATGGCAACGACGTCCTATCTCGAGGCGGTCGCCGGTGGCATGGTCGCCGCGGCGGCGTTCAGCGACGACGACGCGGCGGTGCAGGCCGTGACGCTGCTAAGTGGGTCGGGCGTCCGCGAGCAGGACATATCCGTGCTCGCGCGCAACTCGCACCGCGCGGAGCTCGTCTCCGGCGGTCGCGCCTGGCTGCCGGGAAAGGGCTGGGGCGGACTCCGCTTTCGCCTTCGGCGCATGCTGCCCGGCGGGATCATCCCACGAGACGTGCGTAAGCGTTACGCGAGCGCGCTGAACGAAGGCAAGATCGTCGTCGTCGCCGCGGCGGGCGGGCAACCGCCGGAGACGATCGCCGCGCTGCTCAATCAGGCCCGCGGTGAGGCAGTCGAGCAGTGGTGGCAGAAGCCGACGTATCTGTTCGCACCCCCGGAGCTCGCTGGCCCTTTTTGACGCTTAGAACATCAGTTCGTCCATTGTTATAGGCTGCTTCCATCCGGATGACGCTATTAAACGTTCAGCGACAAACCTATAATAGCGGGGCGCATGCGCATCGAGGACTTTAACGAGGGGCAGCGTCAATACCTCCGGCGACTAGGAGACACCGTAGTTGCGTTCGTGCCACCGCCAATCCCGCGGAAGTTGGCGCTCGACACGTCGACGATCAACCAACTCGCTGAGGCGAATCGCGCGTTGGGAAAGCTCGATGGGACCGGCAGGCATCTGCCAAGTCCTCACCTTCTCATCAGCCCTTACCTCCGCCGGGAAGCCATTTTCAGTTCCCGTATCGAGGGCACGGAAACGGGCCTATCCCAGCTTCTCCTTCTTGAGGCAGGGGCGCAGCCGGCCGTTCGCGAAGACGACGCTCGAGAAGTCATTAACTACGTTCGCGCACTTGAGTGGGCTCTCGACGAGCTGCCGCGATTGCCCCTGAGCCTTCGGCTCGCGCGAGAGATCCATCGACGACTGATGGACGGCGTAAGAGGCGGCGAGAAGACGCCGGGTGAGTTCCGGCGCTTCCAGAACTTCGTTGCGCCACGCGGGACGCCAATCGAACGAGCGACTTTCGTCCCTCCGCCTTCCGGCAACGAGTTGGATCTAGCCTTGGACGACTGGGAGAAATTCATTCATGAAGACGACGACCTCCCGTTGCTTCTGCGGTGCGGCCTTTTGCACTATCAGTTCGAGACGATCCACCCATTCGCAGATGGCAACGGTCGCGTCGGTCGACTACTGATCCCCCTGCTGCTACTTGAGCGCAAAGTCCTCTCGCAGCCGTTGCTCTACGTCAGCGCTTATCTCGAACAACATCGTGACGACTACTACGCGACACTGATGACCGGACGTCTCACGGGCGATCTCATGCCGTGGCTTCGCATGTTCCTGATGGCTGTGCGGACGCAGGCCGACGATGCAGCCGACCGCGCAGATCGGCTTACGGCGCTCCGAGAGAGTTATCACGCGCGCGTCGTGAAATCGCGAGGCAAGATCGTTCATCCTCTCATCGATCAACTCTTCCGGGATGTGGTCGTCACCGCACCAGCGGTCGCCAAGGCTTTCGACGTGACGTATCCAACGGCGCTGGGCGCGATCAATGAGTTAGTCGGGCTCGGAATCTTGAAAGAGCGAACTGGGCAGCGCCGCTATCGCGTCTACGTTTCCGTCGACATCTTCGACATCCTTATGCCTGAGGAAACGTTCCCCGCCGACTAGCCCTACTCGTACCGCAGCGCACTGAGAGCGGACATGCGCATCGCGCGTCGCGAGGGCAGGAATCCGGCGACGAGACTGACGAGAAGCGCGAGTCCCATTGCGCCAAGCGCGAGAGACAGGTCGACGATGAAGATCGGCGCGGGGCTCGCCTGCGGATTGAGGTTGCGGATCACCAGCTCGATCAGCTGACCGCCAAGGACCCCGAGCGCCAGCCCGATAACGCCTCCGAACACGCCAACGAGCGCCGCCTCCGCGAGGAAGAGCGAGCGGATGTCGCGCGGTGACGCGCCGACTGCTTTCATGATCCCGATCTCGCGCGTGCGCTCGAGGACCGCCATGACCATGGTGTTCGCGATGCCGATGGCCGCGACGAGCAGCGCGACGCCGCCGATACCGGC
>JANNUM010000058.1:0-2012 GCA_031395235.1 Chloroflexota bacterium | reverse complement strand
AGAGCTTGCCCCGCTGGTTCTGGTCGGTCGTGGCGACCGCTTGGCGAAGCAGTCCATCGACCACGGCGCTCTTGTAGCCACCTGCGTTGAAGCCGTTCGGCGCAGCCGCGGCGCTGTCCGCCACGAGACCGAGGTAGGGTGCCGGGTCACCCGGGTCGAGCATGAAGGACATTGCCCCCATGTCGGCTTCGGTCCCGAACCCGGCGTTGTATTTCGTCAGATAGGCGCCCCATTCGAAGGTCTTGATCTCCAGCTTGATGCCGACCTTCGCCAGGTCGCCCTGGATCGCGGTGGCCATGCTCTTCGGTGACTGCATGCCCGAGCCGGATTCGGGGATCCAGAAGACCGCGCTGAAGCCGTTCGGGTATCCGGCGTCGGCAAGCAGCTGCTTTGCCTTGTTCACGTCATACGGGTACTTCGTGACATCGTCGGTGTAGGCCCACTTGATCGACGGCGGGATAGGACCGTTCGCGACCGTCGCCGTCCCCTTCAAGATGTCCTTCGCGATCGCGTCGCGGTTCGTGGCATGCATGACCGCTTGACGCACCTTCAGGTCGCTGAAGGGCTTCTTGCCCACGTTGAAGGTGGCCCACCAGATGTGCGGACCGGGCTGCTCGATGAACTGATAGCGGTTGTCGGACTTGATCTGCGCGACGTTGTCCGGCGGGACGTCCACGATGGCGTCGGCATTTCCGGATTTGAGTTCAGTGAAGCGGGTCTGCTCGTCGGGGATGGGACGGAAGACGATCTTGTCGAGAAGCGGCGCGCCGTCCCAGTAGTCGTTGTTGCGCTCCACCACGACGCGAACGCCGTGCTGCCACTCGACCAGCTTGAACGGGCCGGTCCCGACCGCACGTTGGCCGTAGTCCTTCCCGAACTTCTTCACGGCCTCGGGGCTCACGATGCGCCCTTGGTTCAGCGTGAGGCTGTTGAGCAGCGGTGAGTAGGGCGTCTTCAGGACGATCTGGACTGTCGAATCGTCCGTGACCTTCGTTTCCTTGACGGATCCGTAATAGAAGCCGGCAAACGGGAACGGTCCTGTGCTTGCAGACTCGTGTTTCGGATCCAGCATCCGATCGAAGTTGAACTTGACCGCCGCCGCGTTGAACGGCGTGCCGTCGTGGAACTTGACGTTCTTCCGTAGCTCGAACGTGTAGCTGAGGCCATCCGTCGATACGGTCCACTTCGTCGCAAGGGCGGGTTTGAGTTCGAAACCGCCCTCGTCAAAGCGCACGAGCGTGTCGTAGACGGATGAGAGGATGCGCATCGAGTTGATGTCGGTGAGCTGCGCGGGGTCGAGCGAGGTCGGCTCCGCCACGAGCCCCAGGACGAACGTCCCGCCCTTCTTGCCCGTGGACAACTGGGTGCAG
Source organism: Chloroflexota bacterium (assembly GCA_031395235.1). GTDB lineage: Bacteria > Chloroflexota > Limnocylindria > P2-11E > P2-11E > CF-39. The sequence goes on along the minus strand of JANNUM010000058.1, from coordinate 642 downwards.
CTCGCGAGCACGAGCAACGCGGCCGCGGCCAGCGCCCAAAGCATCCGGAGAATGCGTTGATTGGTCATCTGTCCCTCCTCTTCTGAAGTCCGTGTGGCCCCACGTGTTACTCCTCTAGCATGGCCCCCTTCCCGGTCGAGCGCGCGACGGTCACGCAGACGCCCGCCCGCTTACACGGTTAGTCGAGTCCCCCGCGGACTGGGCTGCGCCCAGAAGCTCGTCGATCTCACGGGCGTTCTCCCGAAGGATCGGCAAGAACTCCAACATGCGCTTTCGATTCCACCGTGGTGCGACCCCCGCGATGCCAAGCGCCGCCACGACCGAGAACGGCGAGGGCGCGGCTGACCGAAAGAAGGGAGTCAGATCCTCGAATGGGCGCGCCGATCGGTGTTGCGTTCTTCACAACGTCGTTGCGGAGAACGCTACGTCGGTCCGAAGGTGCGTGTCAACGCCGCTACGCCTCTGGTTCGAACTCCGCGAGGCGCTGGCCGCGCTCCACCTGCTGACCCACCGATGCGAGCACGCGCTTCACGACGCCGTCCGCCGGCGCCTCGACGCGCAGCTCCATCTTCATCGCCTCGACGACGAAGAGGAGATCGCCGCGGCGCACCTTCTGGTCCGCCTTCGTCTGCGCCGCGATGA
>JANNUM010000496.1:0-7246 GCA_031395235.1 Chloroflexota bacterium | reverse complement strand
CATCGTGAATACAACGGATCTTGCGCTGCTGGTCTTGCGGATCGCCGCCAGACCGGCCGGCGTCATCCTGCGCTCGCGGACCATGCGACGCGCGCGAGCCTTGTTCATCTCCGACGTCTTCGATCCTGGCCGGCGCGGCGTGAAGCGCTGCGCGAGGCGATCTTCATCGATCTTCTTCATGGTGCTGTCGATCCAACCGAAGCAGAGGGCCTCGTCGACGGAGTCGTTGTACGAGATGCGTGGCTTGCCGCTGCTCTTCCGGTAGTAGATCAGCCAGATCTCGCGTGAGGTCTTGTGATGTTTGCGCAGCCATGCGCGCCAGTCGGCGACGCGATGGACGTAGGAGAGTGCGTGTGAGCTTCACATTCCCAGAGCGGGAGACGAGAATCGAACTCGCATCGCTTGCTTGGGAAGCAAGCACTCTACCACTGAGCTACTCCCGCATGACGCGAATTCTAAGCGGGCTCTCGGATCCATTTCGACCAACTGAATTTCTGCGCCGTCCGCAGGCGGTGGCAATTGGCGCACCTGACATCACATTTGGCGACTTCGTTTAGCAGGGTCGTCCAGGACGCTCTCGTCAGCATCTCTCCGATGGTGCCGACCTTCGTCGACCCATCACGGTGATCGAACTGGAGCACGACGGGATCGGTCTCCCCGCAGTCGACGCAAGGATGCGACGTTAGGTAGTTCATTAGCCATGACCAATACGAGTCGCGTTGCCTGTGGCGCCGAGCCCTCGTACGCGATTTGTACTTCTCGCGGTTCTTCTCGTAGTGGAGCTTGCCGTACGCCGAGCGACACGCCCGACACCATGGGCCGCGCGTCCCGGTGTTCTTGTTCTTTACGGGGAACTCAGCCGCCGGTCGGTCGAGGCCGCAGCCGGCGCATCTCTTCGTCTCGCCAGCGATCCCGACCTGCGCCACAACAGCACCGTTGGCCGGGACCACGCGCTCAAGCCACGCGCCGTCTGTGAGCGGGCGACCCATGACCTTTCTCCAGTTGAATTGCCGGGCTGTCCTGCGCAGGTGGCAGTTAGCGCATCGCACATCGCACTTGGCTATTTCGACGAGGACGAGGCACCACGGCTTGCGCATCGCGAGCTCGCTGACGTTGCCTTTCTTCTCCGCGGGGTCGCGGTGATCAAAGTCGAGCATGACGGGATGGGTCTCGCCGCAATCGACGCACGGATGCCCGAGTAGGTAGGCCATCAGCAGCGCCCGGTTTTCGCCACGGTATCGGTCGATGCGGGCGACCTCGCGTCGGATGTAGTCGTCGCGATTCGCGAGGTAGTGCGCGCGTCGGTACGCCGCTTGGCACTTCCGGCAATGTCGCTGTCGGGTTCCCTTCGCCATATCGGCGAAGGCGAACTCCGCCTCTGGCTTGGTCTCGCCGCCCATGTAGCAGGTGAGCACGGTCGTCTCCGAGGGACCGCAGTGAACACCTCAGGTCGGCCCCTAGAACATACGTTCTAGCAGAGTCGGAACGTCGGTGCAAGGGAATTTCGCGCGCTCCGGTCTTGTCATGCTTCACGCATGCGCTTCAGCAAAGACCTCGACATCGAACGCGCGATGGTGATCTACGCGCATCCCGACGACGCCGAGTTCAGCGTGGCCGGCACGGTCGCGAAGTGGGCCAAGGCCGGGGTCGAGGTCACGTACTGCATGATCACCAACGGCGCGTCCGGCTCACAGGATCCGGACATGACGCGCGAGAAGCTGCGCGACATCCGCTACGACGAGCAGCGCAAGGCCGCGAAGATCCTCGGCGTGAAGCACGTCGTCTTCCTCGGCTACGAGGACGGTTACCTGTACCCGACGCTCGAGGTCCGTAAGGATGTCGCGCGTCAGGTCCGCATCCACAAGCCTGACGTGATCATCGCGATGGATCCGCAGTTTCGCGTGGCCGATGAGTATGTGAACCACCCCGACCACATCGCAGCGGGTGAGGTCGCCCTCCGCACGATCAACCCGGACGCGTCCACCCGCCAGATGTTCCCCGAGCTGTGGCAGGACGAGAAGCTCGAGCCGCACAAGCCGAAAGCACTGTTCCTCGAGACGTTCGGTGACGGAGGAACGGTCATCGACATCAGCGCCACGATGGACAAAAAGATCAAGGCGCTGCTCGTGCATCGCTCGCAGATCGGGCCGGAGGCCGAGGACTGGGTCCGCGCGTGGAACAAGCGCACGGGCAAGTCCGCCGGCTACAAGTTCGGCGAGTCCTTTCGCGTCATCCTGCTCGAGCGCCCGCCCGCCGCCGAGACGAAGCCGCGCCGCCGCGCTCGTTCGGTAACCGCGGCATCCAAAGGTGGCGCCCGAGCGCGACGTTCCGTCCCGCGAACGTCACGCCCTCGCGCAGCAGGCGCGCGCGCTGTGAAACGAAATGGGGAGCGAGCCCGCCGCTCGCATTGACGACCCGGTGGCATGGGACCGTCGCGTCGTCGCAGCGATGCATCGCGAGTCCAGCGAAACGCGCGGCCCGCGCGTAGCCGGCGACCATCGCGACCATTCCGTAGGTCGCGACGCGGCCACGGGGGATGCGACGCACGACGTCGCATATGCGTTCGTATCGCTGGTTGACCATGTCCGCTGAATAGGATGCGTCAGACGCGCCTAGCGGACGGGCAACCTCCGCCCGGCGACCGGCGGCGCGGGCTCATCTTCGACCTCCGGCCGCTGTGTCGCGCCGATAACGACGCCGCACGCGAGCGCGAACGCCACGCCTACGAACGCGGAAGCAGCCAGGACGCCCTCGGCGGGCCGTCCAGCCGCGTTCTCTAGCGGGCCCCAGGTCATGAACAGCAGGAAGAGGATGATCGCGCCCGAAAGGACGCCGACGGCATGCGCGGCCACGTAAAGCGAGAACCACCGCTTCGGTCTGCGCAGTAGCGTGTCGAAGAACGTGCGAAGCAATCGCGTCACGGACCAGACCGTGAGGGCCGCGATCGTCCAGGCGATGACGGTGGCGAGTGCGGCCACATCCGCGCCGACGAGACGCGATACGAACGCGGCGGCCTGCGAGACGAGCGTCTCCGGGTTCATGACATCGGCCAGTGAGCTCCCACGGCCCTGCAGTAGGCCGATGAACGCGCTCTTCGTCTCGATCGCGCGCAGCGGGCTGAAGAGCGTTTCCTGTTTCAGCGTGAAGCCTGTCTGCACGAAAGGACCGAACGACTGCTCACCGGCCGCGATCGCGAAGACCACCGTGATGATCGCGCCCCACGCTGCCGTTATCACTCCCATCAGGCCGTCGACAGCGGCGGCGGTGAGGACGAGGGCGGGTGCCAGACCAAGCGGCGCGGCGACGGGCATCGCCAGCGCCATCATCGCTTGCTCGCTCCTCACATCGCGCAGCCAGACCCACACGCCCATCAGCGCGAAGAGCACGGCGAGTGCAGGCACGAAGAGGAAGATGAGCCCGGTCATGAGGACCCAAGCGATCGCGAGCGCTACGCCGAGCTGCCCCGCGACAGCGACGACGGCGACGAGGCCGGCGGCGGCAAGCGAGGTGATGAGGCCGAAGCTCGCGAGCACCATGAGCGCGAAGACCGGAAGTGCGGCGAAGAGCGCGAAGAATGCCCGGCGGATCGGTTGGCCGTAATTCGAGAGGAGCGCGACGACCGGGCTCTGATCGACGGTCGGCATGAAGTCGTTCATCGGTTCGGTCATGACGGCGGTGACACGTGTGGTCGCGAGGTCCTTGTCGATGTTCTCGATCGACGCCAGGGCGTTCCCGAGGTCGCTTGCCTTTTGGTAACGCAGCTTGGGTTGCTTCGCGAGCGCCTTGAGAACGATCGTGTCGAGCTCGCGCGGCAGCGATGGGCGCAGGTGGCTCGGAGGCACCGGCATTCGCACGACGTGGTCGCGCATGAGGACGCCGGCGCTCGTACTGGTGAAGGGCGGCTTGCCGACGAGCATCTCGTACAGGACGAGGCCCAGGCCGTAGACGTCGCTCTGCACCGACGCTGGCTTGCCCTCGACGCGCTCGGGCGCGACATACATCGCGGTCGCGTAGAGCTCCGGTGTCGCCGCGTCCTCCTTCGGCGTACGCGCGATGCCGAAGTCAGCGATCTTCGCGTGGTCGTTCGCGTCGAAGAGGATGTTCGAGGGCTTGAGGTCGGCGTGGATGATGCCCTTCGAGTGAGCGAACGTGAGCCCGTTCGCGACCTCGATCGCGATGCGCGAAGCCTCGCCGGCCTTGAGCGGTCCGGTCCGCTCGATACGGTCCTTTACCGATCCGCCGGCGAGGTGCTCCATCACGATGTACGGGAGGTTGTCGACCTCACCGACGTCGAAGACCGAGACGATGTTCGGATGGGTGAGCTGCGCGAGCGAGCGCGCTTCCTTTACGAACATGCGGCGGAGCGCGGCGTCCGCAGCGGCCGCGGTGTCGAGCACCTTGATCGCGACCTCGCGATTCAGCGCGGTGTCCTTCGCCAGGTAGACCTGGGAGGAGCCGCCGGTGCCTAGCGGTTGAGAGATCTGGTAACGCTTATCCAGTACACGCTCCTGAGCGAGTTCGCCGTGCCGAACGCGGGCCGACTATACCGCCCACCCTTCGGCCAGCCTGTGAACAGGCAACGGGCGGCCTGCCATGGTCGTTACCGCCCATTCGCGCAGTCGACGGTCGCGACGACCTCGCCACCGAACGGATACCGGACGGTGCTCGCCTTTAGCGCTTGAAGATCGCGGTCGGGCCCTTTCGGTCGACGAGCGCCGTAACGGCCGGGCCGACCTGCGCCTTGAGCGCGGCGGCCTGGTCCGCGGTGATCTTTCCGTCGGCTGCGGCCTTGTCGATCTTCGTGTTGGCGGCCGCCGTGAGCTGCGCCACGAGACCGTCTTTGCTCTTGCCGGCGGTGGTGCTCGCGACGTCGCCCAGGCTCTTGCCCTCGCGCAGGGCCTTCGCGAGGTCGGCCTGCGAGAGGCCGAGATACTCGCGACCCGCGCCGAACACATCACCGACGAACTCGGCGACCTTCAGCGCACGCGCCGCCACTTTTGGCGCGCGCCGCTGCTCGTAGACGTTGTCGACGAACTTGGCGACCTTTCCCGGGGCATCGGCCTTCGCCTTGTCGCTCTGCTCCTTGGTGACCTGGTTCGCGGCGAGAGCCGTGTCGATGGCCGCGTTCACCGTGTTCTGCAGGTCTGCCACGAGGCCAGCTCGGCTCTTGCCCGAGGTGTCGTTCGCGATCGCACCGAGGCTCGTGCCCGGAAGCTTGGTCCTCAGGTCGGCGGTCGTCAGGCCCAGGTATTTCGCGGATCCCTCAAGGAGGCCCGCGAAGATCCGCTTGATCGCACCGGCGTCCCGCTTCGGCTCGGCGTCACGGACCGCGGCGAGGATGGCGCCCACCTGCCCGACCGTGATCACACCTTTGGCGGCGAGCGCGTCGAGGATGGCCCTCAGCTTGTCATCGCCACTGTTCGCGGGCGCCGTCGTCCCGAGCTGGGCCAGTGCGTGGCTGACCGGGTCGTCGGTAACGGGCGCGAAGGTCGCCAATGCCGCGCCACCGAGCAGCGCGGCGGTCAGGGCGCCGGCGCCGGCTGCGAGAAGAGCCTTCTTGCCGCGGAATGAAACGCTCACGTGTGCCTCCTTTGATGCGCTACCACCACTACCTAGACACCTAACGGGCCAGTTTCGTCCACCGTACGGTTTCGGTCTCGAAGCGTCATCTCCTTACATCTCGTTAACATCCGGTGGCTCGTGCAGATCGTCTTTGCGGCCGCCGAGGCCGCCCCGTACGCGAAGGTCGGCGGCCTCGCTGACGTGGCGGGCAGTCTCCCTCAGGCACTCGCGGCGCTCGGCCACGACGTCACGCTGTATCTGCCGCTGCACCGAACGATCGACCGCGCGAAGTTCCAGATCACGGATCGTGCGCCATCGCGCTCGGTGCCATACGGAAAGGCCAAGCTGCGGGTCTCGTATCCGAGCGTCGTCCGGGACGGCGTGCGTGTGGTATTCGTTCGCAACGATCAGCGTCTTGGCCGCGATCGCGTCTACGGCGAAGCGGACGACGCGAAGCGTTACGCACTCTTCTGCCGCGCGGTATTCGAGGACATTCGGGACTCGCCCCCGGACGTGGTCCATGCGCACGACTGGCACGCCGCGCTGCTCATCCCGCTCATCGCGCGTTCACGCGCGCTCGCCGCGACGTCAACGGTGTTCACGATCCACAACCTCGCCTACCAGGGCAGGACCGATGCGAGCGTGCTCGCGCTCATCGGCCTGCCTCGGTTGCGCCTGCCGATCGAGGGCCGCACCGAGGCGAATCCGATGGCGCGCGCGATCGTCACCGCCGACCTCGTGAGCACCGTGAGCGAACGCTACGCGAAGGAGATCCTCACCGATGCGTTCGGCGAAGGCCTGCAGGGACTGCTGCGCGAGCGGCGCCGGCGCCTGTTCGGCATCGTGAATGGCATCGACACCGTCGCCTTCGATCCCGCGACCGATCGTCACATCGCGGCCCGCTACAGCGCGGAAGATCCGAGCGGCAAAGCGGTGTGCAAGTCCGCCTTGCAGAAGGAGGGCGGGCTCAGCGCCGACCCGCGTGCGCCGATCTTCGGCGTCGTCGGACGTCTGGTGGAGCAGAAGGGCATCGACCTTCTGACCGCGGCGGCGCCGAAGCTACTCAGCGGTGGGGGACAGATCGTCGTGCTCGGGACAGGCGACCCGGCGTACGAAGCGAAATGGAAGGCGCTCGCGGCCCGCCACGGCGGGAAGCTCTGGCTCACGCTGGGATTCGATGCCGCGCTCGCCCAGCGCATCTATGCAGGCTCCGATCTGTTCCTCATGCCATCGCGCTTCGAGCCGTGTGGGCTCGGACAGCTCATCTCGTTCCGCTACGGCACGATCCCCGTCGTGCACGAGGTCGGCGGCCTCGCCGAGACGGTCCGCGATATCGACCGCGACGGCGCGCGCGGCAACGGCTTCTCGTTCGCGGACTATTCGCCCGCCGCCTTCGACAACGCGATCGCGCGCGCGATGCGCGCATATCGGGCAAGTGCGGAAGCCTGGACCGAGCTCGTGCGGCGCGTGATGCGTGAGGATCACTCGTGGAGCGCCTCGGCCAAGCGCTACGCCCTGCTGTACAAGACGGCGTCGAGGGTGCGCAAGGCCGCGTGACGGCTTCCATTGTCGATCTCGAGGAGGCCGTCGCCTCCCTCCCTGCGGCCGCGCGTGCCGCGGCCGGGCGCATCTTCGCGATCTCGACGACCACCGGTCGCCTTGAGCCGCCGCCGGAGATGCACGA
>JANNUM010000478.1:0-1784 GCA_031395235.1 Chloroflexota bacterium | reverse complement strand
GTACGTCCAGATGACAGCACCTATCGACCACGCCATCAGGTTGCCTAGCCCGACGCCGCGACGCAGCGCGACATCCGAGCTGGCGCGCGTCGTCCAGTTGATGATCGCGTAACCGATGTACGAACCCGCCAGGAGCTGCCCGAGAAGCACGCCCTGGCGATCGACGCTCACGCCATACAGTGATGCCATGGCGTCGGGCGCGATAAGTCCCGGGATCCCGTTGACAAGCGAGACGAGCGCCGCGATCGAAGCGAAGGTCCTGCGGCTCATAGGGAGCCTCCAGAACGTCGGCGGCGCTCTTCGTGCCGCCGGTCCGCGCATCATGCTCGTTCGTGACCGTCCGGAAAGCGTTACGGGAACCGCTGATCGCTCCGTAACGGTTCTCGGACGGCGGGCCGCTACAACGCCCGCGTGACCGCCGAAGGGCCGCGGACGATCGGCGAGGGCCTCGCACCACCCGAGCCGCCAATCGTCATCGAGCACCGCCAACAGCTCATCCACCTGCTCCGCGAAGCCTCGGAGCTCGAGCACACCATCATGTGCCAGTACCTCTTCGCCGCGTTCACCATGAAAAGGAGCGTCGACGAGGGCCTCACGGCCGAGCAGCTCGAGGCGGTGACCCGCTGGCGGAAGGTCGTCCTTGAGGTCGCGCATCAGGAGATGCTGCATCTCGCGCTCGTGGAGAACCTCCTCGCGTCGGTCGGTGCGGCGCCGTATTTCGCACGGCCGACGATGCCGGCGCCGGCACGCCATTTCCCGCCGGGCGTGCAGGTCGCGCTCCTGCAGTTCGGCGAGCGCGCACTCCGGCATTTCCTCTTCCTCGAGCGGCCAGAGGGCATGCCGCTCGACGACGCCGACGGCTTCGCTGCCGTAGAGCGCACGCGCCCGCTCGTAGACGACGCCGACATCGTGCCGCGCGCTCAGGACTACGCGACGGTGAGCCATCTGTACCGCGCGATCGACATCGGCTTCGCCTGGCTGACTTCGAAGCTCGGCGAGGGTGAACTGTTCATCGGTCCCCCCGGCGCGCAGGCGCTCGGTGAATGGTTCCACTGGCCGAACCTCGTCCCGGTCACGGATCTCGCGTCCGCGCACCAGGCGATCGACACGATCGTCGAGCAGGGTGAAGGCGCGAAAGGAGACTGGCGCGAGGCGCACTTCGGTCGATTTCTGGCCGTGTTCGACGAGTACATGACGATGCGCACGGCGGACCCGTCGTTCGAGCCGGCCCGGCCGATCCTCGCCGGCACCGTGCGCGCCGACGTGGATGACCTTCCGCGCATCGCCGATCGCGCGAGCGCGCAAGTCGCGGATCTCTTCAACGTTGGGTACGAGATCACGCTGCTCGCGCTGGCCCGGCTCTTCGCGCACACCGACGAGACTGCCGATCAGCTCAAGACGCTCGAGGGGGTGGCCGTCGGTTCGATGGTCGGGGTCCTAAGCCCGCTCGGCGAGCTCCTGACGCGCCTCCCATTCGGCCCGACACATCCCGGTCTGAACGCGGCGCCAACGTTCGAGCTCTTCTACCAGAGCGGATACCTCCTCCCCCATCGCGACGCCGCATGGCGCGTCATGGAGGAGCGGCTGCGGCAGGCCGCGGAGTTCGCCCGGCACATCGAAGGGATCTCAGACCCGGTTCTCGCTCGCGTCGTGGCGTCGTTCGAGAAGTTGGCGGAGCGGCTGGCGCGCGCCAGAGCGCAGGTGACCATCTAGCCGGGAGCGAGCATCCTGTGGGCGTGACGGCCCGAAAGCACTCGCGCCTGGAGATCATCACGCTCGGCGCG
>JANNUM010000445.1:0-1783 GCA_031395235.1 Chloroflexota bacterium | reverse complement strand
CGAAACCCCGTCCCTTGTCGGGACGGGGACCCCTCGCGCGCGGGGGCCCTCGGTCGAGCCGTCGCCGCTCGCGGCACGGCAAGCTGACGCTGGACTCATCACCGGTCCACTTCTCCTAAGACAATGTCAATCGATCCCAAGATCGCGACCATGTCGGCGACGAGGCGGCCCTTCAGAAGCCAGGGCAGGATCTGCAGGTTCACGAAGGACGCGCCGCGCATCTTCGCGCGGAAGGGGTTAGGGCTGCGGCCGTCGCTGATCATGTAGAACCCGACCTCACCCTTCGCGCCCTCGACCGTGTAGTACGCCTCCCCCTTCGGGCACTTCCATACGTGGCCGAGGCGCGCGCGGACCGAGCCGCCAGGGAGCTTGTCGATGCACTCACGGATGAGGGCGATCGCGAGGCGCATCTCACCGAGGCGTACCTTGTAGCGCGCGAACGCGTCGCCGTCGGTGAAGACGACGGGCTGCATCGACTTGAGCTCGGGGTAAATGGAGTACGGACGGTCCACGCGCAGGTCCCAGCGCACGCCGGATCCGCGAAGCATCGGGCCAGTCACGCCGTACTGCTTGGCGACGTCGGCGGGGATGCGGCCGACGCCAACGGTCCGCTCGAGGAAGATCTCGTTGCCCTCGAGGATCTGGACGTAGTCGTCCTCGATGTGCTTCTCCCAGCGGTCGAGGAACCGCGTGAGCTTCGCGAGCCATCCCGGTGGGAGGTCGTACACCACGCCGCCCGGCCGGAAGAAGTTGTGGTTCATGCGCGAACCGCAGAGCTCCTCGATCAGGTCGAGGATCTCCTCCCGGTCGCGGAAGCACCACAGCATCGGGGTCGTCGCGCCGACGTCGAGGCCGTACGTGCCCAGCCACACGAGGTGGCCGGCGCTGCGCGACATCTCATCGACGATGACCCGGATGAACTCCGCGCGACGCGGCACCTCGATGCCCCCGATCGCCTCGGCCGCGCCGCAGTACGCGTGCTCGTTGAGCATCGCGGCGACGTAGTCGGACTGGTCGGCGTAGCGCGGACCCTGGTGGAACGTCCGCCATTCGTAGATCTTCTCGAGGCCGCGGTGCAGGTATCCCATGACCGGGATGCACTCGATGACCTTTTCGCCGGAGAGCCGCAGCACGAGACGCAGGACGCCGTGCGTCGAGGGATGTTGGGGTCCCAAATTGAGGATCAACTCCTCGGTTTCGAGGCCTTCGTCCTCGATGACCGGAAGGTCGACGCCGGCACCTTCGCGGATCTGGCGAAGCTCGGTGTCCGTGGTGCTCAGCGCTATCCGCCCTTCGCGATCTTTTCGCGGAGTCGGAGCACGCCTTCCGTGAGCGCTTCCGGACGTGGTGGGCACCCCGGCACGTAGACATCGACGGGCACGACCGTGTCGACTCCCTGCAGCGTCGAGTAGCTGTCCCAGAACTCACCACCCGATGAGGCGCAGTTCCCCATCGCGATGACCCACTTGGGCTCAGGCATCTGCTCGTACAGGCGGCGCAGCCGGGGCGCCATCTTGTGGGTCACCGTGCCCGCGACGATCATCACGTCCGCCTGGCGCGGGCTGGAGCGGAAGACCTCGGCGCCGAAGCGCGAAAGGTCGTGGTGGGACGCCGCGGTGGCCATCATCTCGATGGCGCAGCAGGCCAGGCCGTAGCCGAGCGGCCAGGGGCTGCGCGAACGCGCCCAGTTGATGAGGTTGCTTACGGTGGTGAAGACGATGTTGTCCTCATCGGCGAGGACCCCTTCTCGCGTCGGAAACTCTTCGCTGCCGAGGCCCGCCTG
>JANNUM010000415.1:0-3836 GCA_031395235.1 Chloroflexota bacterium | reverse complement strand
TGACGGACACAGGAGACCAGCGAGTCGGGGTTCAGCTGATCCGATAGGAGGAAGAAGGACACGTCCTCGGCCGAGAGATCGACAGCCCCGACGAGCGGTCCCCAGAAGTCGCGCTCCTCGAGGCCGACATCGAGCTCCAGGTGTCGTGTCACGTCGATCAGGCGTGAGACGGCTATGCCTCGTTCGACGTATCGCGCCATCCAATAGAGATCGTCCGCGACCCGGGCGAGCATCTAGCCGAGCACCCAGGTGTCTTTGGCACCGCCGCCCTGCGATGAGTTCACGACAAGCGAACCGGCCCGAAGGGCCACGCGGGTCAGGCCACCTGGCGTCACACGGATCTCCTTCCCGAAGAGCACGTACGGTCGCAGGTCGACGTGACGGCCTTCGAGCGACCCTTCGCTCCAACTGGGGTGCCGCGACAGCGCGATGGTCGGCTGGGCGATGTAGCCGCGCGGGTCCGCCTGGATCCGGCGACGGTACTCTTCGTGGTCCGCTCTCGGCGCGTGTGGTCCGATGAGCATCCCGTAACCACCACTTGCGTTCACGGACTTCACGACCAGCTCCGCGATGTGCTCGAGGATGAAGGCGCGCTCGCTCGGGTCCGCCGCCACATAGGTCTTGACGTTCGGGATGATCTCGTCCTCGCCGAGGTAGTACTTGATCATCGTCGGGACGTACGCGTAGATCGCCTTGTCGTCGGCGACGCCGGTGCCGGGCGCGTTCGCCAGGCCGACACGACCCATCCGGTATGTGGCAAGGAGCCCCGGCACTCCGAGGAACGAATCGTGGCGGAACGCGAGGGGGTCGAGGAAGTCGTCGTCGACGCGCCGGTAGATCACGTCGACGCGTCGCCGCCCGCTCGTCGTCCGCATGTACACCGTCCCGTCGTCCACGAAGAGGTCCGAGCCCTGCACCATCTCGATGCCCATTGCCTTCGCAAGGAACGCGTGCTCGAAGAACGCGGAGTTGTGTACCCCGGGGGTGAGCAGCACGACCGTGGCTGCGTCCGCGATCGGCGGCGCCACTTCGCGCAGAACGCTGAGGAGATCCTGGGGATAACCCTCGACCGGCCGGATCGGATAGTCAGCGAAGATCTGCGGCCAGACGCGCTTGAGTACGCGGCGGTTCTCGACGACGTACGAGACGCCGGACGGTACCCGAAGATTGTCTTCGAGCACGTAGAACTCGCCGCGATGGTCACGAACGAGGTCGCTGCCGACGACGTGCGTGTACACGCCTAGCGGCGGCTCTACCGAACGTAGCTCGCGGCGGTACCCGCGAGAGCCGAGGATGAGCTCGGGCGGGATCAGACCGCTACCGAAGATCTTCTCGTCGTGATAGATGTCATGGAGGAAGAGATTGATCGCGCGGACCCGCTGCTCGAGCCCGCGCTCGATGCGTTTCCACTCGTCGGGCAGGATGATCCGCGGGATGAGATCGAACGGCATGATCTTCTCGAGGCCGCTTGGATCCTGATTGACCGCGAACGTTATCCCGCGCGCCTGAAAGCTCAGGTCCGCGGCCCGCTGCCGGCGCGTGACCTCGTCCGCGGAGAGTGTTTCAAGGCGTCGGGCGAGCGCGGCGTAATGCGGTCGGACGACGCCAGGCGCGGCGAACATCTCGTCCCAGAAGGCGGTCGGGTCGTAGGCCGCCAGCGGCGAACTCTGCGCGATCATGCGACGCCCTGCGCGGCGGGTGTGCTCAGCTCCACGATCTCCGCGTGCTTCGTGGACGCAAGCCTCCCGAGTGCAGGACCGCCGTACGTACCGGATGTCGGGGTGACGTCGGCGAAGTCGCGGCCGGTCGCTACGGTGACGTAATCCATTCGCGTGCGCCGGTGATGCGTCGGGTCGTATGCGATGACCTCCACCTCGCCCGGTGCGTCCGCATCGGCGAGCAACGCCTCCACCCACGCGTGAGGGGCGCCCTCGCCGAGCATGTGACCCGAGACGTACCGGCAAGGGATGTTCAGGATCCGGAGGAGCGCGAGCAGGATGTGCGCGAAGTCCTGGCACACCCCTTTCTGGAAGTGCAGGGCCATGGCCGCCGGTGTTGTGTAACCGGTCACGCCGTACTGATAGGTGATGCTGCCCGAGGCCCAGTTGTGCGCGCGCTCGGCCCTTTCGCGCGGGTCCTCCGCCGATCGGACGATCTGCATCGCGATATCGCTCAGTGTCGGATCCGGCGCGGTCAGCGCCGTTGGGTGCAGGTACCGAAGCGGTCCGCGGTCGACGGGCCACGGCGCGGGTCGCCTGCCATTGGACATCGTGGCGTCGCGTTCCACCTGGAAGACGGCCTCGAAGTCGACGGCAAGCGGCACTCGGGCCGCGGCCACATTTGCGACGCGGTTACCGAATTGGTCGTCGGTCCACGTCAGCTGCATGTCGCCTTCGATCCCACGGATATCCAGATCGCGCTGGAGGACGCGCTGATCGCCCTCTTGGTCACGCGGGATCATGATCAGTCGCTGCTTCATGTCCCACACCGGGCCGCTGTAGCTGTAGCGGTAGTGCTGGCGGACCCGGTAAACCGCACGGGTCACGCGCGACCAGTCGGTCACGGCTCGGTGCGCGCGGCCGCCTCCTGGCGGTCGGCGTCTTCTTCCACCGGCGGGCCGCCCGGCCGCTCAGCGGTGATCTCGTCAGACCAGACCACGAACTTCGCGAGCCGCGCGGACCCGAATGCGGTCGAGAGTGCGCAGTCCACGGCGTCTCGCCCGCGTCCGATGACGACCCTCCCGACCCGCGGGGTGTTGTGGCGTGCGTCGAACGTGTACCAGCGACCACCGACGTAGGCCTCGAACCAGGTGTGGAAGTCCATCGGCACGTCCGGCGGCTCGATGGCGATGTCGGGGAGGTATCCTAACGTGTAGCGCGCCGGGATGTTCAGTGCCCTGCAGAACGCGACCGCGAGAAGCGCGAAGTCGCGGCACACGCCGGCGCGCTGTTTGTAGATGTCGAGTGCGGTCGTGCTCGGCGTGGACGAGCCGTTCCGGAATTCGATGTTGTGATGGACCCAGTCGCAAACGGCTTGGATCCTCGCCCACGTCGGAGGCGTCGCACCGAAGAGCTTCCACGCATCAGCGAGCAGTTGGTCGGATTCCACGTAGCGGCTGGGAAGCGTGAAGACGATCGTTTCGTCGGGAAGATCCTCGACCCCGTGAAGCAGCGCGTCAGGCACCACGGGATCGGCGGTTTGCGGGATCTCAACGACCGCGTCGTAGCGGACCGTCGTAAGGCCTGGAGGCGCAACGAAGCGCCAGCAGATATTGCCAAACGTGTCGTGGTATTCATGGAGCGGGATCTCGGACGGCTCGATCCACTTCGACTCGTAGACCGCGATGTGTTCGGCGTCCATTCGCGGCCGCACGAGCATGAGCATCGGTACGGGAGCTTCCGTCTCCCAGCCGAACTCGCAGCCGACCCGTACTCGCATAGAAGGAGTCTACGGTGGGCGGTCTGAGCTAACCGATCTCCACGATCGTCTTTTCCGCCCATACCGAGGGACCCGCGGGCTGGAACGGCTCGGCCATCTCGTCCCACGTTTTGAATGCCGGGTCGTTGTCGTAATCGCCCTGCTTCGCGTCTTCCTCTTCGACGCCGTACTCGACGCGTGTGAGTGAGGCCGCGAGCATCCCGCCTCTCTTGTGATGTTTGACCCAGTTCGGGTACTGATGCTTCTTGAAGAGGCGCTCGAAATCTTTCGCCCGGTCGGCCTTGATGCGAAGGATGATCGCGTTCGTCTGCGACATCTTGTTCCTCCGTCCTGGCGTTGAACGCGCGACTAAGTTACAGCGGCGGCGCGCCGATCGACGGCAGCATCGCCTCAGCCCA